>NZ_LWDV01000012.1 GCF_001693735.1 Orenia metallireducens | reverse complement strand
CCGGGTAAAGTTCACGGGAGACTTTATCTGACAGCAGACGTGCACTGGCCAGGGGGATCACCATCCGTCGCCCCGGCGTGTCAATAATATCACTCTGTACATCCACAAACAGACGATAACGGCTCTCTCTTTTATAGGTGTAAACCTTAAACTGCCGTACGTATAGGCTGCGCAACTGTTGGGAAGGGCGATCGGTGCGGGCCTCTTCGCTATTACGCCAGCTGGCGAAAGGGGGATGTGCTGCAAGGCGATTAAGTTGGGTAACGCCAGGGTTTTCCCAGTCACGACGTTGTAAAACGACGGCCAGTGAATTGTAATACGACTCACTATAGGGCGAATTGGGCCCTCTAGATGCATGCTCGAGCGGCCGCCAGTGTGATGGATATCTGCAGAATTCGCCCNTNTGGCAGTGACCTACGCTCCCACAGAGCTGCCCCTGCAGTACAATCGGCGCTGGAGGACTTAACTGCTGTGTTCGAAATGAGAACAGGTGTGACCCCTCCGCAATTACCACCAGAAATATTAAATTGAAAGATTGTACTTTCAAAATTGCATAAATAGATTACAAATCTAGATTAAGTCCTCGACCTATTAGTATCGGTCAGCTGAGAATGTTACCACTCTTACACCTCCGACCTATCGACCTGATAGTCTATCAGGGGTCTTACTAGATTAACTCTATGGGATATCTCATCTTAAGGTCAGTTTCACGCTTAGATGCTTTCAGCGTTTATCTGGTCCGTACATAGCTACCCAGCAATGCCATTGGATGACAACTGGTACACCAGAGGTACGTCCATCCCGGTCCTCTCGTACTAGGGACAGATCCCTTCAAATATCCTACGCCCACGACGGATAGGGACCGAACTGTCTCACGACGTTCTGAACCCAGCTCGCGTACCGCTTTAATGGGCGAACAGCCCAACCCTTGGAACCTGCTTCAGCTCCAGGATGCGACGAGCCGACATCGAGGTGCCAAACCTCCCCGTCGATGTGAACTCTTGGGGGAGATAAGCCTGTTATCCCCGGGGTAACTTTTATCCGTTGAGCGACGGCAATTCCATACTCTACCGTCGGATCACTAAGCCCGACTTTCGTCCCTGCTCGACCTGTATGTCTCGCAGTCAAGCTCCCTTCTGCCTTTACACTCTTCGTGCGATTTCCGACCGCACTGAGGGAACCTTTGGGCGACTCCGTTACTCTTTAGGAGTCGACCGCCCCAGTCAAACTGCCCATCTGACAATGTCCCAGCACTGGATAACAGTGCATGGTTAGAATTCCAGCAAAATAAGAGTGGTATCCCACCTGTGGCTCCACCGACACTAGCGTGCCGACTTCAAAGCCTCCCACTTATGCTGTACATATTGTACCAAAATTCAATATCAGACTGCAGTAAAGCTCCACGGGGTCTTTCCGTCCTGTCGCGGGTAACCTGCATCTTCACAGGTACTACAATTTCACCGAGTCCTTCGTTGAGACAGTGCCCAAGTCGTTGCGCCATTCGTGCAGGTCGGAACTTACCCGACAAGGAATTTCGCTACCTTAGGACCGTTATAGTTACGGCCGCCGTTTACTGGGGCTTAAGTTCAATGCTTCGAGCTAAACTCTAACACATCCCCTTGACCTTCCAGCACCGGGCAGGCGTCAGCCCCTATACATCGACTTACGTCTTAGCAGAGACCTGTGTTTTTGGTAAACAGTCGCTTGGGCCCAGTCACTGCGGCCTCTTCGAGCTTGCACTCTAATGAGGCGCCCCTTCTCCCGAAGTTACGGGGCAATTTTGCCGAGTTCCTTAACGAAGGTTCTCTCGCGCGCCTTAGAATTCTCATCTCGTCTACCTGTGTCAGTTTGCGGTACGGGCACCATTTACCTGGCTAGAGGCTTTTCTTGGCAGTGTGGAATCAACTACTTCGCTTCCTTAGAAGCTCCCGGTCACACCTTAGAGTTAATGATAGTCCGGATTTACCTGGATTATCCTCCTAAGTGCTTCGACTTGGCAAACCGTTGCCAAGCTAGCATATCCTCCTGCGTCACCCCATTGCTCATAGCGGTAAAGAGGTGGCATCGGAATTTTAACCGATTTTCCATCGCCTACGCCTTTCAGCCTCGGCTTAGGTCCCGGCTTACCCTGAGCGGACGAGCCTTCCTCAGGAAACCTTAGACTTTCGGCGGATAGGATTCTCACCTATCTTATCGTTACTCATGCCTGCATTATCACTTCTATACAGTCCACAGCTCCTTACGGTACTGCTTCAATCCATATAGAAAGCTCCTCTACCATCTTTCGATCCGTAGCTTCGGTGATGAACTTAAGCCCCGGACATTTTCAGCGCAAGACCACTCGACCAGTGAGCTATTACGCACTCTTTAAATGAATGGCTGCTTCTAAGCCAACATCCTGGTTGTCTATGCAATCTCACATCCTTTGCCACTTAGTTCATACTTAGGGACCTTAGCTGACGATCTGGGTTGTTTCCCTTTCGACTATGAAGCTTATCCCACATAGTCTGACTCCCAAGATAAACAAGCTCAGCGTTCGGAGTTTGACTGGATTCGGTAACCTAAGAAGGCCCCTAGTCCAATCAGTGCTCTACCGCCAAGTTGCAATTACTTGAGGCTAGCCCTAAAGCTATTTCGAGGAGAACCAGCTATCTCCGAGTTCGATTGGCCTTTCACCCCTATCCACAGCTCATCCCATAGCTTTTCAACGCTAATGTGGTTCGGGCCTCCACACGTTCTTACACGTGCTTCACCCTGGCCATGGATAGATCACTCGGTTTCGGGTCTATGGCAAGCGACTTAACGCCCCGTTAAGACTCGCTTTCGCTACGGCTACACCTTCAAAGCTTAACCTAACGCCACTTACCATAACTCGCAGGCTCGTTATGCAAAAAGCACGCCATCAGACTGATTATATACGTCCTCTGACTGCTTGTAGGCACACGGTTTCAGATTCTATTTCACTCCCCTTCCGGGGTTCTTTTCACCTTTCCCTCACGGTACTAGTTCACTATCGGTCGCTAGGGAGTATTTAGCCTTAGGAGATGGTCCTCCTAACTTCCCACGAGGTTCCACGTGACTCATGGTACTCAGGATACTATCTAGTTTACTTTTACTTTTCACTTACAGGACTTTTACCTTCTGTGGTGTAACTTTCCAGCTACTTCAGTTAAATAAAAGCAATACTATGATGTCGTTATGGCGACATCTGATAGTCCTACAACCCTATAATAGCAACACCCATAAGTTTGACACTATTATAGTTTGGGCTATTCCCCTTTCGCTCGCCGCTACTTAGGGAATCGCGTTTGCTTTCTTCTCCTTGAGTTACTAAGATGTTTCAGTTCACTCAGTTCCCCTCTTAAAGCTATGAATTGACTTTAAGATAATAGAGTATTAACTCTATTGGGTAATCCCATTCGGAAATCCTTGAATCAAAGTTTGCGTGCAACTCATCAAGGCTTATCGCAGCTTACCACGTCCTTCATCGGCTCCTAGCGCCAAGGCATCCACCGTGCGCCCTTAATAACTTAATCTAGACGCTTGTGTAATCTATTTTTGCAATTTTCAAAGTACAATATTACTAAGAGAATTTAGCCTCTCAAAACTAAACAATGCAGTTTGACCAAGTTCGACTGGAGTTATTATAGACTCCTTAGAAAGGAGGTGATCCAGCCGCACCTTCCGGTACGGCTACCTTGTTACGACTTCACCCCCCTTACCGAACGCACCTTCGGCGTCTCCTTCTAAAAGTTAGGCCGACGACTTCTGGTGCCCCCGACTCGGGTGGTGTGACGGGCGGTGTGTACAAGGCCCGGGAACGTATTCACCGTGGCATTCTGATCCACGATTACTAGCGATTCCAGCTTCATGCAGGCGAGTTGCAGCCTGCAATCCGAACTGAGACTTACTTTAGAGATTAGCATCACTTCACAGTGTAGCAACCCTCTGTATAAGCCATTGTAGCACGTGTGTAGCCCAGAACATAAGGGGCATGATGACTTGACGTCATCCCCACCTTCCTCCGCGTTTTTCCGCGGCAGTCTCCTTAGAGTCCCCACCATTATGTGCTGGCAACTAAGGATAGGGGTTGCGCTCGTTACGGGACTTAACCCAACATCTCACGACACGAGCTGACGACAGCCATGCACCACCTGTCACCTGTGTTCCCAAAAGGGAAGACTTTCGATTAAGAAATAGTCACAGGGATGTCAAGTTCTGGTAAGGTTCTTCGCGTTGCATCGAATTAAACCACATGCTCCACCGCTTGTGCGGGCCCCCGTCAATTCCTTTGAGTTTCAACCTTGCGGTCGTAATCCCCAGGCGGGATACTTAATGCGTTAACTGCGGCACCGAGGGGGTCGAACCCCCCAACCACCTAGTATCCATCGTTTACGGCTAGGACTACCGGGGTATCTAATCCCGTTTGCTACCCTAGCTTTCGTACCTGAGCGTCAGGAGTAAGTTAGAAAACTGCTTTCGCCATTGGTATTCTTCCTAATATCTACGCATTTCACCGCTACACTAGGAATTCCGTTTTCTTCTCTTATCCTCAAGTCTACCAGTATCAAAGGCAGTTCAACAGTTGAGCTGTTGGATTTCACCTCTGACTTAATAGACCGCCTGCGTACCCTTTACGCCCAATGATTCCGGACAACGCTTGCTCTCTACGTATTACCGCGGCTGCTGGCACGTAGTTAGCCAGAGCTTCCTCCAAAGGTACCGTCAACTATAGCTGGTATTAGCAACTAAAGTATTCTTCCCAAAGGACAGAACTTTACGACCCGAAGGCCTTCATCGTTCACGCGGCGTTGCTCCGTCAGACTTTCGTCCATTGCGGAAGATTCCCCACTGCAGCCTCCCGTAGGAGTCTGGGCCGTGTCTCAGTCCCAGTGTGGCCGATCACCCTCTCAGGTCGGCTACCCATTGTTGCCTTGGTGAGCTTTTACCTCACCAACAAGCTAATGGGACGCAGGCTCATCTTTAAGCGATAGCTAAGAAGAAGCCATCTTTGCTCGTAAGAGATTATTAGGTATTAGCTCCTCTTTCGAAAAGTTATTCCTAACTTAAAGGTAGATTACCCACGCGTTACTCACCCGTCCGCTACTCTACTTGTTTTCCGAAGAAAACTTTCGCGTTCAACTTGCATGTGTTAAGCACGCCGCCAGCGTTCGTCCTGAGCCAGGATCAAACTCTAAGGGCGAATTCT
>NZ_LWDV01000011.1:4306-6990 GCF_001693735.1 Orenia metallireducens | reverse complement strand
ATACTTTTGTAACTCTTTTTGTATTTGATTTATCTCCTCATTTGTAAAGAAATTTTCTGTTATGCGTACACTTAAGAAGAGTTTGGACATAATTATCCCCTTCTATCCTTCATTAGTAGTTACTGCTACTTTTTCAGTAGCTTGGTTTGTCCTTTCTTTTAATTTAGCTTTTAGTTCTTGTTCTCTTTTTCTATTTAAAGCTTTACCTAACTTCATATAACCACGACAGTTACTGAATTGAGGCTCATTATCTATTCTTTCACATGGAAAACTTTCTAAATAATTATTAATATTTTCAAATAGTAATATTGTGGCTCCGCCAGTAATTAAAATTTTATCTATCATTAAGAAAGATTCCCAGCGATTTTTAATTTGTAGGGCAATATCTTTAGCTAGTTTATCAATAGCATAATCTTTAATTTCTTTAAATTCATATTTTTCATTTCTAACTTTAATAAAGTCTTTACCAGCTAAAATTTGCTTTTTAATTAAGTCTTGAGAAATATCTATATCTAAAGCATCTTGGATTTTTTTAAATATTCTAGTTCTTACTCCATCATTAAAAGAAATAGGAGAGTCTTTAATTAATTCTCCATCATTAAAAGCTACACAATCAATAGTAAGTCCTCCTAAATCTATAATTCCTAGACCACCTTCTATATTGGTAGTTACTAAGCCATTATCATCCATAATAAAATCATAATAAGAAGCTAATCCTTGGGGGATAACTGTTGCTTTTTTTATTTCAATTTCTTTAGAGATAAATTGATTTTTAATATTTTTAATTTGAATATTAAAAGTATTAACTAGTTCCTTTTTGAAAGAATCCTTATGTTTCTCATAGTATTTAATTGGTAAGCCAGTAACTAGATTTTTAATAATTATCTTATCAGCTTTAGGAAAAAGTAAGGATATCCCTGATAATAATTTAGCAAATTCTTCAGGCTCTTTATATTTTTGGTCTGATAAGGAATACCCCACAGAAGAAGAACGCTGATTTAACACATAATCTCCTACGCGATAAGTATTAAAATCCTCATCATTGTAACCACGTATTATTTTGTCTTGAATTTTGATGATAATTTTATTCATATCAAATTTTTCTAATATTTCTTCGTTTTTAAGAACCTCTAAGGAATTTTCTAATAAAATTCCTTCTTCTTCTTCTTCAACTAAAGATGGAAAAATTATTTTCTCACCTTTAGCCATCATTTTTACCGAATCGTAGCCTAAATCTACTCCAATAACTCTAATTTTTTCAGTTCGCATAAAGTGTCCTCCTTATAGATAATAGCTTTATATTTAAATTCAATAATATTATTTAATACAAATTTATTGTTAGATTATTATAGAACATTACAAATGTATTATACATTTATTTAACTTAACTGTCAATAAAAACCTGTAAACATCTGTCAACGGTCTTTATTATAGGGATTAATGATTTTTTAATATAAAAAATCAAAAAGGTGTTTACATTTGTAAACACCTTATCTCCTATAAGGTAAATGAGTATCTTTATTTTTGACTATAAATCTAGAGTTTTTATTAATTTTATTTAATTCTACCTTACTTTTCTTTCCGATATATTCTCTTTTACCATTTTTATAACTGTACCAATAAGGTCCATGACCTTCTTTATTTTTTTCATTACACTTTTGACAATTAGATTTATTACAAAATACTTTCTCTAATCTAAAATAAACTCCATATTTATTAGTATAGGTATCGATTAATTGATTAGAGCTTTTAGCTTTCTTTATTTTTTTATAATAGTTATTAACTAAAATTTTAGCTTCCTTCAATTCCTGTAGATCTAAAGATTTTAGTAATTTTTCTAATTTATTCAAAGACATTATCTTCTCCTTTCAATAAAATATAAGATAACTAAAATAAAACCATGGTAAATACCATGGTTTTATTTTGGAAATATTAATTTTGTTGTTGAGCTAACATATTGTTTAAAAATTCATCTAAATCTTTCTTTCTTACAATCCATTTTCCTCCTAACTTTATACCAGGAAGTTCACCATTATTAAGCATATTATAGATTGTAGTTTCACTTCTGTTTAGATATTCAGCTACATCTTTAACAGTTAAGTTCTCTTTATTCATCTTATAACCCTCCCTTGTTAATACCTATTAATAAAAGATTTATATTAATTTTTTAAATTAGCACCTGTTATTTTATTGAGCAAATGGAAAAAATATCAGGTTAATTATATTATACTATTATGTGATACAACTTTCAATAAATTTAACTAAAAAACAAAAAAATATTCAAATTATTATTTTAGATAGATAATTAAATTAGATTTATAACTTCTTTTATTAAATATAAATAATTATGAAATTAATATTGAAAATAAGTTTATTAATTATACTAATAAATTATGTTGATTGAGTTTAATATATATTGAATTTAACAAGGTGCAGAAAGAAAGGGTTTTGGGTTATGCTTATATATAATACTCTTATTAGAATTGGATCTGAGAAGTCAGAAGAGGTATTTATAATAAAGGAGTAGTGTAGTTTGATATTTATAAAAGTAATCATAGAATTTTTTATTAATTTGAATAAAAATTCAACAATAGTCATTATAAATATTCAGAAATATTAGTGATTGTGTATATAAATGCAAATAAAAGTATAAATAAAATTAAGATTTTTAATTATTAGTTATA
>NZ_LWDV01000011.1:1515-3047 GCF_001693735.1 Orenia metallireducens | reverse complement strand
CTTGCTAATTAAAACAAAAACTTGTAAAATGTAATTAATAATGCCGAATTTTAAATAATTGCTGTAAAATAAAAAACTACTACTCCAAGAGGTTGGCCGCCTTTTGGTCTTGAGTAGTAGTCCCTAGATACTATAAAGCGATACCTTGACAAGATAATCTGATAACCTAAATAATCTAGATATTGATAATTTAGATTAGATATATGTTATCTCTTTCTTAGCTCAGCTTAGCTTAGCTTAGCTCTCTTGTCTGCCGCTCATTGACTTTAGTATATCTAATTATGATAATTTAGTCAAGTATAAATTTAGATAGTATCTAGGCTAACTTAGGTATCATCTTTATATAATGTGGAGTGAGGTTAAAGGAATAACTCACTATAATAAAAAACTACTAGGTTTACCACCTAGATTTTCCCCTGTTAGATAGGAAAGGAAATATCCCAGAAGTATTCTAAGAAATACGGTTTGTGACTGTCGGTGTGTGGGGATATATGCAAATGATCGTGGTGATCTACTAGGTAATACGCCGCCTGGGCTAGTTTGAGCATATAACGTTTGACGTGGCTATACTGGAAACCTCAGCTCTATGGGGGAGTAAGTGTTGTCTTCCTTTTCTCTTAATATTTTTAATAATAAGAGAAGGGGGGGGCTGCCTGTTTCCTAGATATAAAAGAGTAAGTTGTAGTGATGCTTTTACCTAAACTTTCCTATTAGGGAATGACGATTTGGAGGAATTCCCTAAATAATTAATATTGATTTTTAAGGCAGCCAGGGGGAAGCAATTAAGGAGTAACATTATTTATTTTAACATTTGATGAGGAATTTGACTTGCTTGGTTTAAAGCCTGTATAGTAGCATCAGCTATATCTAATAAGTTTTTAACTTGTTTTACCTGTCCATTTAGAAAATTAAAATGGTCAGAGAATACTTCAGTATTACCAAAGAAAACAAATAGAATTAATAACAGTAGTAGGAAGTCATTATTAAATAAATCTTGTTTAGTTTGGTTGTTTAGATTATTATCTTTGTTTTCTCTGATTTCAGTTTCTTTAACTTCAAAATTTTCCATTTCTTTTTCCTCCTTTAGTTTTGGATTTATTTTAAAAGGTTAGACCCATTGGTTTTCGTGTTACATAGTATGAAAAAAATATAAAAATCGTTACATTTCAGGCAATTTTTAATATTTTAATTAATATATTTATAAAGAAAGAGAAGGAGGGATTAGATGTATAAGGATGAATATTTGTTTTTACCAGAAGCTAAAACTGTAGATAAGTTATTGAGTGTATTTAATATTCAATCACAACAGCAGTTAGCTCCTAATGAAGTAATCAGTATTTTAGGATTATTAAATTTACTAAATTTAGTTGGAATTGCTCAGGAGGGTATAAACCTAAATAATAATTTATTAAATAGCTTGGAGAATAATTCCAAATCAATAGATACTCAACAAATTAAGCAAACTCTCCAGCAATTGAATAATGATAACTCACAGAATAATCTAATAAAAAGTTTAACTGGAATACTTAATA
>NZ_LWDV01000011.1:0-440 GCF_001693735.1 Orenia metallireducens | reverse complement strand
TAATAATAATCAATCAAATTCTGGTATCGAGGGCTTGTTAGGGATGATTGGAGAAAATAGTGGAGGAAATACTAGTTTGGACCCAACTTTAATGTTAAAGTTAATGAATTTAGTTAATCAAATCAAAGAAAATAAAAGTAATAGGAAGGAAGAACAGCAAGAAGCTAATAATCCAGTTAAATCAGAACCTTATAAAAAAGAAGAAGAGCAAGATTAATAAAAAGGCTACCGATAATCGGTAGCCTTTTTAAAATTGATTTAATAGGCCTAATATTTTTTCTGTTTTTATCTCTTGGTCTTCACCTTTGTAAGTTTGTTTATAATTTTGGGGTTTAAATTGTAGTTCTGCTGATCTTAATTCTTGCAGTATTTTATAATTTTTTTGAATAAGTGTTTTTAATTCGTTTAATTCATTATTGGAACTTTTGAAATTAGAATTT
>NZ_LWDV01000010.1:711307-837414 GCF_001693735.1 Orenia metallireducens | reverse complement strand
TAAAAAACTCTTAGGCTGAATTCAGTCTAGGAGTTTTTTTATCTGAATGAATAAATTATATTAATAAAAAGAGGATTTATTATCCTTTATATCTAAATTTGATATAGTTAGTTAAATTACTTATTAAATTTTTAACTTCTAATTTGGTTAAATTAATAACTATAATTAGCAGTAAAATCAGCTAGGAGGATGTATATGGAGATTAGTGTTAAGAGAGTTTTACTAATTATGGCAGTTATATTTATGATTTCTTTATTAATTTTGGCAAGTGGTTTTTATATATTAATTAAGAGTTTTGTTGGCTTAGAGAATAAAACTAAAGATAGTCTAGCAGTAATAAATATAAGTGGAGCTATAGTAGGAGGAGAGGGTGGAGGTGCTTTTGGTAGTATGGAAGCTACTTCAGACCAAATAATGGCTCATATCAATCAAGCTAAAGATGATGAATCAGTTAAAGGAATTTTATTAAGGGTGAATAGTCCTGGTGGTAGTTCGGCTGCTTCTGATGCAATCTATCGAGAATTAAAAAAATTTAAAGATGCTGGTAAGCCTATAGTTGTATCTATGGGAGATGCTGCTGCTTCAGGTGGTTATTATGTATCTATGGCAGCAAACAAAATTTATGCTAATCCTTCTACTATTACAGGAAGTATTGGTGTTATAATGCAATTTACTAACTTGGAAGAATTATATAATAAAATAGGTATAGATTCTATTACTATTAAAAGTAGAAAGTATAAGGATTTAGGCAATCCCGATAGAGATATGACTGCTGAAGAGAAAGAGATTTTACAGACAATGGTTGAAGGAGTATATCAACAATTTGTTAATGTTGTCATGGAAGGTAGATCTATGACAGAAGATAGAGTTAAAGAGTTGGCTGATGGTAGAATTTATAGTGGGGAGCAGGCTAAGGAATTAGGTTTAGTAGATGAATTAGGAACTTTCTATGATGCAGTAGATGAATTAGCTAAAATTGCTGGAATTGAAGGAGAACCTAATTTAATTTATTATAATAAATTATCACCTATAGAACTCTTATTAGGTTCTTTAAATAAAAGTTTTTTCAAAGGATTAGTTAATAGTTTGCCGATGCAAACAGATAATATAAAGGATAAGAATCTGGGATTCTATTATTATTAATAACTAGTCACAAGGAAATTTAATTTTAATTTAAAGGGTTGCATTTTACTTTCTCTTATTATATAATATTCCATAAATAAAGAGAAAATTAAACACATATATTAAACATGGTGAATAGGAATAGTAAATTTCATCTTTATTTGGAGAGAGTCAGCGGTTGCTGCGAGCTGATATAAAGAGGAATTGAATCCGCCTAGGAATGGTTAGTGAATACAAGCTAAATCGGATTGACACCGTTATCTGTCATTAAAGAGGGTCAATTTTTGACCAATTAGGGTGGCAACGCGGGTAATTATTAATCTCCCGTCCCTAACAAATCCAAGTATTACTGGGTCTGTTTGGGATGGGAGATTTTTATTTATATAATTAATATTGAGCAATACCTGTTAATATCCTTTAATAAATTTATGAGTATTGAGAAGGGAGATAGATATTATGAAGGAGAAGAGAACACTAATGCTACCTGGTCCAACTCCTATTCCTGAAAGGGCAAGATTGGCTGGTGTAACAGAGATGATTGGGCATCGTGAAGTAGAGTGTGAGGAGCTACTAAAAGAAGTAGTTGATGGTTTAAAATATGTCTTTCAGACTGAAAATGATGTATTAGTTTTAACCTGTTCTGGTACTGGAGGACTAGAAGGTTCTATTGCCAATACTTTATCTAAAGGAGATAAAGTATTATCCTTATGTACAGGAGCTTTTGGTGAAAGGTATGCTTCTATTGCTGAAAATTATGGTTTAGAAGTAGAGAGATTAAATGTTCCTTGGGGTGAGTGTATAGACCCTAAAAAAGTAGAAGAGAAGTTAGAGAGTTATAAAGATGGTGAAGTTAAAGCAATCTTAATGACCCATAATGAGACTTCAACTGGGGTTATTAATCATCCTGAACCTATAGGTAAATTAGCTAGAAAGTATAATTGTTTGCTATTAATTGATGCTGTCAGTTCATTAGCAGGAATTGAGTTAAAGACAGATGAATGGGGTGCTGATGTAGTAGTTACATCTTCACAAAAAGCTTTAATGAGTCCTCCAGGATTATGCTTAGTAAGTGTGAGTTCTAGAGCATTTAAAGCCTATGAAACATCTGATCTACCTAAATTTTACTTAGACTTCAAACGTGCTAAAGATCGCTATGACGCTAAGAATCAAACACCAGCTACACCAGCAATCTCTGTTCTTTATGTATTAAGAGAAGTATTGAGAGATATTAAAGAAGAGGGCTTGGAAAATGTATTCAAGCGACATGAAATAGTTACTAAAGCCATAAGATTATCGATGAAGGCTATTGGTTTAGAGTTATTGGTTGATGATAAAGTTGCTTCTAAAACAGTAACTGCTGTTAAATTACCTGAGGGTATAAGTTATAGTGTATTAAGAAATAAGTTAAAAGATGAATATAATGTTTATGTTACTGGTAGTAAAGGTCAGTTACAAGGAAAAGTCTTTAGAATCGGTCATCTTGGTAATGTTAGTAGAATGGATATCTTATCAACTATATCAGCTTTAGAGTTTGTATTATTAGAGTTAGGATTTGAGTTAGAGTTAGGAGCAGGGTTATCTGCTGCCCAAAAAGTATTTTATGAGGAGGAGAGAAGTAAATGAAGATATTAGTTAGTGATACAATTTCACAGAAGGGTATTGATATTTTAGAGGAGAATGGTGCGGAGGTTACTTATAATACAAAATTATCTTATGAAGAGTTGTTAGAAGAGATAGGTAAATATGATGGGATAATCTTAAGAAGTATGACACCTTTAAATGAAGAGGTATTAAGTCATGCTACTAACTTAAAGGTAATTGCAAGAGCTGGTTCTGGTTATGATAATATTGATGTGGAAGCAGCATCTAAACAAGGTATTGTAGTATTAAATACACCTGGTCAGAATACAGTATCTGCAGCTGAACAGACAATGGCTTTGATGTTGGGTATATCTAGAAATGTAGCCCAGGCTAATCAAGCTTTACATGAAGGAGTTTGGGATCGTAAGAAATATATGGGTGTTGAATTAAATACTAAGACTTTAGGGATTATTGGTTTAGGAAGAATTGGAGGTTTAGTGGCTAAAAGAGCACAATCCTTTAATATGACTGTAATTGCTAATGACCCTTATATTCCAGAATCTAGAGGTAAGAAATTAGGAGTTGAATTGGTTGAGTTAGATGAATTATTAGCAAGAGCTGATTATATAACTTTACATACTCCTTTAACTGAAGAAACTCATCATATCTTAAGTACAGAAGAGTTTGCTAAAGTAAAAGATGGGGTTAGAATAATAAATGTAGCCAGAGGAAAGAATGTTGACCATAAAGCTCTATATGAAGCAATTAAAAATGGTAAAGTAGCAGGAGCAGGTATAGATGTTCATGAAGATGAGCCAATTACCAAAGAATATTCTCTGTTAGAATTAGAAGATCAAGTAATAGTGTCTCCTCACTTAGGTGGAACTACTATAGAGGCTATGGATAATGTATCTATAGATGCAGCAAAACAAGCATTAATGGTCTTACAAGGTGGATTCCCACGAACACCATTAAACATACCTACTGTAGAACCAGAGGATATGGAACAGATCAAACCATATGTTGATTTAGGAGAGAAGTTAGGAACTTTCTATGCTGGTCTAGCTGGTAATAGAATTGAAGAGGTTGAAGTCATATATAGAGGTATGATTACAGAATATGATTTAAAACCAGTTACAACTTCTTTACTAAAGGGATTATTAAATCCTATCTTAGATGAGAATGTAAATTTGGTAAACGCAAGGTTAATTGCTAATGAGAGAGGAATTAAGATTGCTGAAACTAAAAGTAATGATAGTGAGATATATTCTAGTTTAATTACTTTAAAGGTTAAGAGTAGTAGCAATGTAAGACAATTATCTGGAACTGTATTCCATGAAAAAGAATTGAGAATTGTAGAGATAGATAATTATGATATAGATATATTACCAGATGGTATTTTATTAGTAACTAACCATACTGACCAACCAGGTGTAGTTGGTAAAGTAGGAACATTATTGGGTGATAATGGAATTAATATAGCTAGTTTAAAACTTGGTCGTAATAAAATTGGTGGAAAAGCAATAATGATTTTAAATATTGACCAAGAGATAGATAATAATTTAAGAGAAGAATTATTAAAGATTAATGGTATGGTAGATGTAAATGTATTAACTTTATAATTAGCGTTAAGATGAAGAGGAGGATAAAGATGTTAGATTTAGGGTTTGTTAGAGAAAATATAGATTTAGTTAAAGAATCTTTAAATAAAAGAGGAACCAAAGCCCCAATTGATGAATTTGCTGAAATTGATATAAAAAGAAGAGAGTCAATTCAAGAAGTAGAAAGATTAAAACAGATTCGTAATGAAGAGTCCTCTAAAATTGGTCTATTAAAGAGAGATGGTAAACATGAAGAAGCTCAAGAAATTATTGATAGAATGGGCAAAGTAGCAGATCAAATCAAAGATTTAGATGAGAAGGTTAAAGAATATAATCAACGCTTAGAATATATCATGTTAAATATTCCTAATATTCCTAATAAGGATGTACCCTTGGGTAAAGATGAAGATGATAATATTTGTGTTAGAAAATGGGGTGAACCGACAAAATTTGATTTTGAAGCTAAGCCTCATTGGGATTTAGGAGTAGATTTAGATATCCTAGATTTCGAAAGAGGTGCTAAGGTAACAGGTTCTAGATTTACTTTTTTAAAGAATCTAGGTGCAAGATTAGAAAGAGCATTAATCAGTTTTATGCTCGATATTCATACTGGAGAACATGGTTATCAAGAGATATTTCCTCCTTTTATCGTTAATAGTGATAGTATGACTGGAACAGGACAACTTCCTAAATTTGAAGAGGATGCTTTTAAATTAGCTGGTACGGATTATTATTTAGTTCCAACTGCTGAAGTACCAGTAACTAACATGTATCGGGATGAGATCTTATCTGCTGATGATCTACCGATATACCATACAGCTTATAGTGCATGTTTTAGATCTGAAGCTGGTTCCCATGGTCGTGATACCAGAGGGATTATTAGACAGCATCAATTCAATAAAGTTGAGATGGTGAAGTTCGTTAAGCCAGAAGATTCTTATGATGAGTTAGAGAAGTTAGTGAAAAATGCAGAGACTATTTTACAGAGGTTAGAACTTCCATATCGTGTAGTTATCTTGTGTACAGGCGATTTAACCTTCTCCTCTGCTAAAACTTATGATATTGAAGTCTGGTTACCAAGTTATGATACTTATCGAGAGATTTCTTCTTGTAGTAACTTTGAAGATTATCAAGCAAGAAGGGCTGGGATTAGATATCGTCCAGAACCTAATGCTAGTACAGAATATATTCATACATTAAATGGTTCAGGATTGGCTATAGGAAGGACTGTAGCTGCTATTTTAGAAAATTATCAGAATGAAGATGGTAGTGTTACTATCCCTAAAGCTTTAAGACCTTATATGGGTGGAATTGAAAAGATTAATACATAGGATTTTAATGGGTCTAAGTTCTTAGACCCATTAAAATTTATTATTAATTTTCCTTGACAATCCCTTTAAAATAACTTATAATAAATCTTGTGTTAAGTAAATACGGAGAGGTGTCCGAGTCCGGTTGATGGTGACGGTCTTGAAAACCGTTGTACGTTTGCGCGTACCGTGGGTTCGAATCCCACCCTCTCCGCCATTTATATTATTGTTAACATTAACCAGTTGATAATTTAAGGAATTTGTTATAAAATATATAAATGTAGTAGTTTAATAATTTTAAATCAGCATGGAGAGATACCCAAGTAGGCTGAAGGGGCGGGTTTGCTAAACCTGTAGTAGGGAATTATCTCTAGCGAGGGTTCGAATCCCTCTCTCTCCGCCATTTTTAATATAATAGCTTTCAATACTCATCCTGGAAAGGATGTTTTTTTATTTATAAGGATAAATAATAAGGTTGTCAAAAATTAATTTGCATGTTAGTATTAAATAAAGAAATTTATTTTTTTGGCCTATTTGTTAAAAAAATAACAAAAGAGGGGTTTTTAATGAAAAAAATTATAATTTGTGTTGGAAGTAGCTGTCATATTAAAGGGGCCTATGAAATTATAGAAATATTGAAAAAAATAATAAATGAAGAGAGGTTAGAGACGGAAATAGAATTGGGAGCTTCTTTTTGCCAAGGGAAGTGTACAGAGGGTGTTGTTCTTAAATTTGATCAAGAAATAGTTACAAAGGTATCTCCAGAAAATATAAGAGAACTCTTTTATAGAGAGTTTAATAGAGGGGTGAATTAATTGAGTCTTATTACTTTAAGTGAATCAGAATGTAAAGACTGTTATCGTTGTGTACGGGATTGTGCTGTTAAAGCAATTAAGATTAATAATGGTCAAGCAGAAGTTGTAAAGGAAAAGTGTATTAACTGTGGACACTGTATAGAGATATGCCCACAAAATGCTAAAAGTGTTAATAATCATCTATCCAAATTAACAAAGCTATTAGAAGAAGAAAAGGTAGTTGCAAGTATAGCTCCATCTTTTCCTGCTGCTTTTGATTGTAGCCCCGGTCAATTGGTGAAAGGTTTAAAAAAATTAGGTTTTTTTGCTGTTGAAGAAACAAGTATAGGAGCAGAAGTAATAGCAAGAGAGTATAAAGAGTTATTAGAAGGATGGGAGAAGACACTTATATCAGCTTGTTGCCCTGCTGTGGTTAGCTTAGTAGAGAAACATTATCCTGAATTAGTTTCTTATCTATCCCCTACTATCTCTCCTATGGTAGCCCATGCTAAGTTGTTAAAGAAGAGATTTAAAGATTTAAAAGTGGTCTTTATAGGTCCTTGTATAGCTAAGATTAAGGAAATTGATTGGAAGAGCTCTAAAAGTGCTGTTGATTTGGCTATTACTTTTGATGATTTAAAAGATTTATTCTCTTTAAAAGGTATAGATTATAGAAGTTTAGATGAAGATCAGTTTAAGACTAATTCAGGAAATTGGTCTAGAGCTTTTCCAGTAGAAAATGGTGTTTTAAAAGCAGCAGATATTGACTTTGGATTGAGTACAGAGATATTATCAGTTTCAGGATTGGCTGAATGTATGAAGACCTTTGAGGATATATTAAATGGTGAGATTAGTCCCAAATTTATTGAAGCAATGGTCTGTGCTGGAGGATGTATAAATGGTCCTGGTATTAAATCAGAATTAAGCATTAATTCTCGAAAAGAAAGGGTAATAAAATATGCTCAACAAGAGAGTATAGAAGATGAATTTGATGTAAATGAAATTAAAATTGATATAAGTCGGGGATATCTTAACCGTAGAATTGAGGATAAAATTCCAACAGAAAATCAAATAAGATTAATATTATCGCAAACAGGAAAATTTAGTAAAGAGGATGAATTAGATTGCGGGGGCTGTGGTTATAATAGTTGTCGTGAAAAAGCTATAGCTGTTTATCAAGGTTTAGCTGAATTGAAGATGTGTATTCCTTATATGAAAGGTAAAATGGAATCTTTAGCAGATATAATTGTAGAATCATCTCCTAATGCAATTATTGTTGTAGATAAGGATATGACAATTCAGAAGTTTAACTCTAAGGCTAATGAGTTGTTTAATCGGAATAATGAAATTGCTATAGGTCATAAATTATATAGATATATTGATCCTAAAGATTATTTAGATGCATGGTTTAATAAGAAGTCTATTTCTCAAAAAAAAATTGAGTATAAGCAATATAATTTGATATGTGAACAGTCAGTAATCCCTTTAATTGATTATGAATTGGTAATTGGTATAATAACTGATGTTACGGAAAGAGAAAATCATAAAGAAAGAGTAGCTAAGATGAAAGATACAACTTTAGAAAAAGCTAATCAAGTTATTCATAAACAGATGAAAGTAGCCCAAGAGATTGCAGGATTATTAGGTGAATCAACTGCAGAAACAAAGGCAATTTTATATGAGTTAAGAAAGTTAATGCAGGAGGAAATGTAATTATGTTTGTAGAGACCAGTGTTGCTAGTATTTCAAAATATAATGAAGAGTTATGTGGAGATAATGTAGAAATTGTAGAGAATGAAGATAGTAAAATTATAGTCTTATCTGATGGACTAGGTAGCGGAGTAAAAGCAAACATATTATCCACTTTAACTACAAAGATTGCCAGTAGATTATTAAAAAAAGGGGTACCTTTAGAAGAGGTTGTAGATACAATTACTAATACATTGCCAGTTTGTAAAGAGAGACAGTTAGCTTATTCTACTTTATCAATTTTACAGATATTTAATGATGGTAAGGCTTATTTAGTCGAGATGGATAATCCGACTTCTTTTTTTATTGATAGTAAAGGTAATATCTCTAAAATAGAGATGAAAACAAGAAAAGTAGCTGATAAGAAGATAAATGAAGCTTATTTTCGATTAAAGAATAATGAAATGATAATGTTGGTTAGTGATGGTGTAACTCATGCTGGGATAGGTGGTCTACTTAATTTTGGATTGGGTTGGGATGGAATTGCAGAGCATTTTGAACGTATTATTGGTAAGTACCAAAGTAGTAATAAGTTAGTAGAGGAATTAATTGAGGTTTGTAATGCTTATTATTGTATGGAGCCTGGTGACGATACTACAGCTGTTATTGCACATTTTAGAGAAGAAAGAGAACTGACATTATTCAGTGGACCACCTAAAAGTATTCAGAGAGATAAAGAGATTGTTAATAAATTAATTTCTAATTCAGGAAAAAAGGTAATTGCAGGAGGTACTAGTGCTCAGATAGTTTCTAGAGAGTTGGATAAAGAATTAGAGGTTAGTTTGGTATACTATGATCCTGAAATACCTCCTACTTCTCAGTTGGATGGAATAGATTTAGTCACTGAGGGGTTATTGACTTTAAATAAGACCGTAGAAAGAATTATAAATATAAATTGTCAAGAAGACTTGCCTAAACAGAGGGACGGAGCAACTGAATTGGCTAGGTTATTACTAGAAAGTGATAGCATTAAGATGTTAATAGGTAAGAAGATTAATCCAGCACATCAGAGTTTGAGGTTGCCTGAAAATATGGCAATTAGAAAGCAGATTGTAAAAAGGTTAGTAAATTGTTTGAAAGATAAAGGGAAGAAGGTAATAGTAGAGTGGTTTTAGCTTTATAAAGGAAGTTGCCTTAGGAGCTGATATGGTTGCTATAGAAGAGAGTAAAGAATTCTTAGATAAGGTTCCCGATAAACAGGATTATTTAACCACTTCCTGTTGTCCGGCTTTTTTAGCTCTAATTGAGCAGGAATTCTCGGAAATAATCGAGAATATATCTAGTACCGTATCACCTATGGTTGCCTTGGCTAGAGTTTTAAAAGAGGAATACCCAAATTCTAAAGTAGTATTTATAGGACCTTGTATTGCTAAAAAGGATGAAGCATTGAAGAATAAGGCAGTAGATGCTGTATTAACCTTTGAAGAGTTAGGATTTATGTTTGTAGGAGCTAGAATTAACTTAGCTAGTATTTCTGATGGTAATAATTTTGAAGATGCTACTGATGACGGAAGAATTTTTGCTAGAAGTGGTGGATTAATTAAAGCCCTAGAAGGTTCTGTATCTTAGATTGATCCAAATAAAGAGTTCAATACAATTAAGGCTCAAGGTCTAAAGGAGTGTATTAAAGTATTGAGATTGGCTAAAGCTAATCAATATCAAAATTGCTTTATAGAAGGCAAGAAGGTTGTGTAGGAGGGCCTGCAACACTAATGAATACTAAATTTATAACCAAGCAAGTGAATGATTTTGGCGAACAATCTAACATAAGATATTTAGTACATAATAAAAAAGCTAAAGCTTTTATAAGTCGATTTGGGAGTCATAAATTTCACCGTAAATAAAAGGGGGATTTTATTATGATTCATAAAGAAGGAAAGACAATTGTAATACCCACTGCTGTTATTAAAAGGTTACCTAAATACCACCGTCATTTAGGTAAATTATTAAAAAAAGGTGTAGAAAAAATTTCTTCACGAGAATTTGGAGAAATTGTTGGAGTTTCAGCTCCCCAACTTAGACAAGATCTCAATCACTTTGGTAACTTTGGTCAGCAAGGCTATGGCTATAATGTAGAGAAGTTATACAATGCTTTAGCTAAAGTAATGGGTATAGAGAAGAAGAGCAATATGGTATTGGTAGGTGTAGGAAATTTAGGTCAAGCTTTAATTAGTGCTACAGATTTTAAAAGAAGAGGATTTAATTTATTAACTGCTTTTGATATTAACCCAAGATTGGTAGGGATGACAATTAACGGGATTAAAGTTAGAGATATTATTAATTTAGATCAATATGTTAAAGATAATGATATTAACATAGGTATTATTGCAGTACCTGAGGAATCCGCTCAAGATGTTGCTAACCAATTAGTTTCGGCTGGTGTAAAGGGTATTTGGAACTTTGCTCCTGTGGATTTAAAGGTTCCTAAGGAGATATCTGTGGAAAATGAACATCTTACCGAAGGGCTATTGAGATTATCTTTTAAGATAAAAGGTGAAATGTAAGAAATAATTAATATTTTACAAAAAAAGGAATTTGATTTTGTTTATAGTTTATGTTATCATTATATCTGTCGCAGGGAAAGGACAAACTATTTGAAAGAGGTTTTAATTAAAAATTCTTTCAAATGTCCTTGACAGATCTTTTCTAGTATTATATAATGGTCTAGCGTCTGAATAATTTAATAAAAATTGGAGAGGTGTCCGAGTCCGGTTGATGGTGACGGTCTTGAAAACCGTTGTACGTTTGCACGTACCGTGGGTTCGAATCCCACCCTCTCCGCCATTTATATTATTGTTAACATTAACCAGTTGATAGTTTAAAGAAATTGTTATACAATTTATAAATGTTGTTAGTTTAATAATTTTAAATCAGTATGGAGAGATACCCAAGTAGGCTGAAGGGGCGGGTTTGCTAAACCTGTAGTAGGGAATACTCCCTAGCGAGGGTTCGAATCCCTCTCTCTCCGCCATATATTATGCGCCCGTAGCTCAGCTGGATAGAGTAACTGACTACGAATCAGGAGGTCGCAGGTTCGAATCCTGCCGGGCGCGCCATAAATTTAGGTGAAAAGATGAATAAAGAATATTATATGAAAGAAGCTTTAAAAGAAGCTAATAAAGCTTTTGATAAAGAAGAAGTTCCAATAGGTGCTATAATCGTTAAAGATGATAAGATTGTAGCTAGAGCTCATAATTTAAAGGAAGAGTTGCAAGATGCAACAGCTCATGCAGAGGTACTGGTTATCCGTCAAGCTGCTAAAAAGTTGGGTGGCTGGCGTTTAAATGGATGTACTTTGTATGTCACTGTTGAACCTTGTCCTATGTGTGCTGGTGCATTAGTTCAATCTAGAGTTGATGCTTTAGTCTATGGTGCAACTGATCCTAAAGGTGGAGCTGCTGGGACTTTATTTAATTTAGTAGACTCTAATCTATTAAATCATAGGTTAGAAGTAGAACATGGCATTTTAGAAGATCAATGTCGTCAAATAATGAGATCTTTCTTTAAGAGATTAAGATAAATATGGAGAGGTGTCCGAGTCTGGCTTAAGGGGCTCGCCTGGAAAGCGAGTGTAGATTAACGTCTACCGAGGGTTCAAATCCCTCCCTCTCCGCCATAAAAACTATCACTGTAAGGTGTTTTTATTTTATTGATTATTTCGTAATTGATGCTATTTTTTACTTCATGTTGACTTATGATTTTATCTTTGATAAAATTATAAGTGTTATAATTAAATTATGTAATAAAGGCTTTTGCCTTTATATAAATTGTGACCGTGCTAAATGGGGTGGTAGCGGTACCCTGTAACCCGCAATCCGCTATAGCGGGATTGAAGTTCGCCTAAGTCTATCTTCTGTGAGGTCTGGCTTAAGTAAGTGGTGTTGACAATTGGGTCCTACGCAACGGAGCTTTATGAACCCCGTCAGGTCCGGAAGGAAGCAGCGGTAAGTAAATGTCTTCCGTGTGCCGTAGGGGTGCCTAATTCGAGCTAACTGCTTAAGTAACGCTTGGAGGAGGTAGGTGAACGCGAATGCACGGTCCTTTCTTATTATTATGATATAAATTTATTTGGGGGTTATATGATGGCCTACATTTCACTTTATAGAAAATGGCGTCCACAGAAGTTTTCTGATATTGCTGGTCAACAGAATGTAGTTAAAACTTTACAAAATGCAATCAAAATGGATAGAATAGCTCATGCTTATCTATTTTGTGGACCTAGAGGTACTGGTAAAACTAGTACTGCTAAGATTTTAGCCAAAGCATTAAATTGTAAAGAAGGGCCAACTGTTAATCCGTGTGATGGCTGTGATTCTTGTGATAAGATTAGAAATAATAATTCAATCGATGTCATTGAGATAGATGCTGCCTCTAATCGGGGAATTGATGAAATTAGAGATTTAAGGGAAAAGGTTAAATTTTCTCCTACTGAGGGTAATTATAAAGTATATATTATAGATGAAGTACATATGTTAACAACAGAGGCTTTTAATGCTTTATTAAAAACTTTAGAAGAGCCACCTGACTATGTTATTTTTATTTTAGCTACAACAGAGCCTCATAGACTCTTACCTACTATCTTATCTAGGTGTCAAAGGTTTGATTTTAGTCGCCTATCTATTAATGATATTAAGGAGCGGCTGGCTTATATTTGTAGTCAAGAAAGTGTTGAAGCTTCAGCTGAGGTTTTAGCTACTATTGCTCGTAATGCTGATGGTGGGATGAGAGATGCTATCAGTATTTTAGACCAAGCTATCTCCTTTAGTGGAAAAGAGCTTAGTCTTGAAGATGTTGAAGAAGTGCTAGGGCTGGTAAGTGATGAAATATTATTTCAGTTGACAGACACAATCTTGAATAAAGAAATAGAAAGTAGTTTAGGATTGATTAATAAAATTATAAAACAAGGAAAGAATATATCCAAATTTGCAAGTGATTTAATTAATCATTTTCGTAATTTATTATTAGTGAAAGAATGTAAAGATATTAGTAAAATAGTAGATATTACTATTGAAAATAAAGATAAATTAGAAAAGCAAGCTGAAAAATTGCAGGTTAACCAATTATTAAAGTGGGTAAATATCTTAAATCAGGTACATTATGATTTAAAGCATACAATTCAACCTCGTATTAATTTAGAAATGGGAATTATTAAGTTAATTAAGCTTGATGAAGAAAAATCTTTAGATAACTTAATAGAGCGTCTGTCTAGATTAGAAGAGATGGTGGATAGCGGAAATATAATAGTAAATAATATAGATAATAAATCTGAAGTAAAATTAGATAGTGAAGAAGATATTATTAGACATTCTAACTCCTTAAATGATAATATAGAAGATAAAAATCTTGTAGAGGTTTCTGCTCCTGTTGATATTGATATAGATACAATAAGAGATAAATGGGAAGAGATATTAGATTATCTCAAATCTAATAAGAAGATGAGATTACAAGCATTATTAAAAGATGCAGTACCAGCAAAGGTTGAAGGTAACAAATTATTTATCTCTTTTGAGCATGAGTTCCATAAAGATTCTGTAGAAAGAGAGCAAGATACTGTTGTTGCAGTATTAAAAAAGTTTTTGGGAGTTAGTTTGAAGGTTAAATGTATTTTTTCTGGAAATATTAATAATGAAGGTAAAGATAAAGAAGAAGAGATATTAGAGCATCCTTTAGTTAAGAAAGCTATTGATTTATTTAATGGTACAGTTGTTAAAGTTGAGGAGATTAGCAAATAATAATTTTTTATTTATAGGAGGATGGTATTTATGGATATGGGTAAAATGATGAAACAAGTTCAAAAAATGCAAGGGCAAATGGCAAAGATGCAAGATGAGCTAGCTAAGAAGACTGTTGAAGCATCAGCTGGTGGTGGAATGGTGACTGTAACAGCTAATGGACAACAAGAGATTGTTGGAATAAAGATTGACCCTGATGCAGTAGACCCTGATGATGTTGAAATGTTAGAGGATTTAATTTTAGCAGCAGTTAATGAATCTATGCGTAAAGTTCAAGACATGACTCAAAAAGAGATGGGCAAATTAACAGGTGGTATGAATATTCCAGGACTATTCTAAGTTTAAGGGGAAATAAATTATGAGATACTATGCACAGCCCTTATCGCAATTAATTGGTCAACTCTCTAAATTACCAGGAGTGGGACCAAAGACTGCACAGAGATTAGCTTTTCATATTTTGGGGATGGACCAAAAAGATGCTCAAGATTTAGCTAAGTCTATTTCTGAAATAAAAAATAAATTATCGTATTGTTCCATTTGTAATAATTTAACCCAAAATGATCCTTGTCAAATATGTAGTGAACACAGAAGGGATAAGAGTTTAATTTGTGTAGTAGAAGAGGTAAAAGATGTTATTGCTATGGAAAAGACAGGAGAATACAAGGGTGTTTATCATGTTTTACATGGGGCTATCTCACCTATTGATGGAGTTGGTCCAGAAGATATCAAGATAAAAAGTCTGCTTCCAAGATTGGATGAGAATATTTCTGAGGTTATCTTAGCTACTGACCCTAATGTCGAAGGAGAAGCTACTGCGATGTACATATCTAAGCTCTTAAAACCTTTAGGGATTAAAGTGACTAGAATAGCTCATGGCTTACCAGTTGGTGGGGATTTAGAATATGCTGATGAAGTAACCTTATCAAAAGCCTTAGAAGGTAGAAGAGAGATTTAAAAAGCCACTTTCAAAGTGGTTTTTTTAAAAAGTTTTATGATAATTATTTAACAAAGATTTTGTGATAATTGATAGAGTTTTTTGAAAATTAGAACATTTGACTAGTATTAATAGTTGTAGTATACTAAAAATATGTAATTTTAGAAGGTAGCATAAACATAAAACAAGGGGGCGGAAAGATTGGCTAAAAAAATGAAAACTATGGATGGAAATCAAGCTGCTGCATATACTTCTTATGCATTTACTGAAGTAGCTGGTATTTATCCTATTACACCATCATCTCCGATGGCTGAGTATGTTGACTTATGGGCTTCTCAAGGGAAGAAAAATTTATTTGGTATGCCTGTAAATGTTGTAGAAATGCAATCAGAAGCTGGAGCCGCTGCAACAGTACACGGTTCTTTACAAGCAGGTGCATTAACTACTACATATACTGCATCTCAAGGGTTACTGTTAAAAGTTCCTAATATGTATAAAATCGCTGGTGAATTATTACCAGGGGTTATTCATGTAGCTGCTAGATCTATTGCTGCACAAGCATTATCAATCTTTGGTGATCACCAAGATGTAATGGCTGCTAGACAGACTGGTTTTGCTATGTTAGCAAGTGGATCAGTACAAGAGGTTATGGATTTAGGTGGGGTAGCTCACTTGGCTGCAATTGAAGGTAAGGTTCCTTTCTTACACTTCTTTGATGGATTCCGTACTTCTCACGAGATTCAAAAGGTTGAGTTAATGGATTATGAAGTATATGATCGTTTATTAGATAGAGATGCTGTTCAAGAATTCCGTAACAATGCATTAAATCCTGAGCATCCTGTAACTCGTGGTAGTGCTCAAAATGATGATGTATACTTCCAAACTAGAGAAGTTCAAAATAAATATTATGATGCACTTCCTGATATTGCTGCAAAATATATGGAAGAGATCTCTAAAGTAACTGGACGCGACTATGCTCCATTTGTATATTATGGTGCTGAAGATGCAACTGATATCGTTATTGCTATGGGATCTGTAACTGAAACTATTGAAGAAACAGTTGACTATTTAGTAGCTCAAGGTCGTAAAGTAGGATTATTAACTGTTCACTTATATCGTCCATTTAGTGCTAAATATTTCTTCAATGCTTTACCAGAGAGTGTTGAAAGAATTGCTGTATTAGATAGAACAAAAGAACCTGGTTCTGCAGGAGAGCCATTGTATTTAGATGTTAAGTCAGTATTTTATGGTAAAGAGAATGCTCCATTAATCATTGGTGGACGTTATGGATTATCTTCAAAAGATACTACTCCTGCACAAATCATTGCTGTATTTGATAACTTAGCAGGAGAAGCTAAAGATAACTTTACAATTGGTATTGTTGATGATGTAACTAACTTATCTTTAGAAGTAGGAGAAGAAGTTAACGTATTGGCTGATGATGTTACTGAAGCATTATTCTATGGTTTAGGTTCTGATGGTACTGTTGGTGCTAACAAGAACACAATTAAGATTATCGGTGACAATACTGATTTATATGCACAAGGATACTTTGCATATGACTCTAAGAAATCAGGTGGGGTAACTCGTTCTAACTTACGTTTTGGAAAAGACCCTGTTAGATCCACTTATTTAGTATCTAACCCTAACTTCGTATCCTGTTCTACTGATTCATACTTAGATAAGTATGATATGTTAAGTGGCTTACGTAAGGGAGGAACCTTCTTATTAAATACAGTTTCTAGCGCTGATGAAATTGTAGAAAAGATGCCTAATAGTGTTAAAAAACAATTAGCTGAAAAAGATGCTAAATTCTATATTATTGATGCTGTAACTTTGGCTCAAGAGATAGGATTAGGACGTCGTACTAATACTATCATGCAATCTGCATTCTTTAAGTTAAATGAGCAAATCATGCCTTATGATAAAGCTCAAGAATTAATGAAAGAGTATGCTGAAAAGTTATATGGACGTAAAGGTCAAGAGATTGTTGAAATGAACTGGAAAGCTATCGATAAAGGTGCTGAAGGTTTAGTAGAAGTAACTGTTGATCCAGCTTGGGCTAATCTAGAGGCAGAAGAAGCTGCTCAAGTAGATGAAACTCGTCCGGACTTCGTTAAGAATATTGCAGACCCAATCAATGCTATTAAAGGATACGAATTACCAGTATCAGCATTTGAAGGTTATGAAGATGGAACTATGATTAATGGTGCTGCAGCTTATGAAAAACGTGGTATCGCTAACTTTGTTCCAAAATGGGTTGATGAAAACTGTATTCAGTGTAACCAATGTGCTTTCGTATGTCCTCATGCAGTAATTAGACCATTCTTAATGGATAAAGAAGAGGTTGCTAATGCTCCTGAAGGTCTTGTAACTAAGAAGCCGATGGGTAGAGGTTTAGATGGATTACAATATCGTCTACAAGTTTCTCCATTAGACTGTACTGGATGTGGAGTTTGTGCTAATGTATGTCCAGGTATGAGAGGTAATAAAGCTCTTGAAATGGTACCAATTAAAGAGTCTATTGAAGCTGGAGAAGCAGAATATACAGAATATATGTTCAATGAAGTAACATATAAGGATGACTTATTAAAGACAACTAATGTTAAAGGTTCTCAATTTGCTAAACCATTATTTGAATTCTCTGGAGCATGTGCTGGCTGTGGAGAGACTCCATATGTTAAGTTAATTTCTCAATTATTTGGAGATAGAATGACAATTGCAAATGCAACTGGATGTTCTTCAATCTATGGTGGTTCTTACCCAGCAACTCCATTTACTACAGATGCTGATGGTAGAGGTCCAGCATGGGCAAACTCATTATTTGAGGACAATGCTGAATTTGGATACGGTATGAGAGTTGCTTCTGAAACTACTCGTGATAGAATCCAAAGTATTATGGCTGAAACTATGGATCAAGTAGAGCCTGAATTACAAGAGTTATTCGGTGAATGGATTCAAAATCGTAATAGTGGTGCTATTACTAAAGACTTAAAGGCTAAACTAGTTGAGGCTTTAGATAATACCTCTTGTGAAGCAGCTAAGGAAATCTTAGGTGTTAAAGACTTCATCGTAAAACAATCTAACTGGATGATTGGTGGAGATGGATGGGCTTATGACATCGGTTATGGTGGATTAGACCATGTAATCGCTAGTAATGATGATATTAATATCTTAGTAGTAGATACAGAGGTTTACTCTAACACAGGTGGACAGTCTTCTAAAGCTTCTCCAACTGGTTCTATTGCTAAGTTTACAGCTGCTGGTAAGTCTGGTAAGAAGAAAGACTTAGCTGCAATTGCTATGACTTATGGTCATGTATATGTAGCTCAAGTATCTCATGGTGCAAGCCAAGCCCAAGTACTAAAGGCTATGCTAGAGGCTGAAGCTCATAATGGACCATCAATCGTAATTGCTTACTCTCCATGTATCAACCATGGTGTTAAGGGTGGATTGACTAATGCTCAAGCTCAAGCTAAATTAGCTACTGAGTGTGGATATTGGCCAATATTCAGATTTGATCCTACTTTAGCTGAAGAAGGTAAGAATCCATTCCAAATCGATTGTAAGGATCCTCAATGGGATAAATATCAAGACTTCTTAATGAGTGAAAGACGTTATTCACAATTATATAAGATTAATCCAGAAAAAGCTGAAGAGTTATTAGAGTTAAACAAGAAAGAAGCTCAACGTCGTTGGACAATGTATCAACGATATGCGGCAATGGATTATTCTTTAGAAACTTCTGAAACAGAAATTGCTAAGGATGAAGTTGCAGCTACAAAAGAATAATTATATATAATTGATTTTTAAAGCAGTGGATATTATATCCGCTGCTTTTTTTATAGAAGTATGCTTTTAAGATAACCTTTTAAGCAAATGTAAAGGATAATTAGTCACGATGAAACACACATAAAGTAAAATTAAAGAATCATCTTAAATAATTAGATATTAAAGTAGAAATTTAAAGTTTAAATATTTTTTAATTACATATTTATCAATTTAATAATTTCAATTTTTTATTAATCTCACAGCTAGTTGAAACTAGCTGTGAGATTTTGATTATAATTATAAAATAGAAAGCATTATTTTAATAAATTACTTCTAACTTAAGTTCTGAAAGATAATTATTAATATTTTTTATATACACTGGGCATTCTATAGGCAACCATTATTTTTAAAGGAGGTTAAAATCTAATGCCCTTTGAACTTATCAGTAGAATCTTTAATTTTTCCAATTTCACTACAGGATCAAATGATAATTTAGAAGAGAAAATTATAGAGGCCAGAGAAGAGTGGGATGAGGCTAGGAGTTATTTTAATTCTGTATCAGATCCTGATTTAATTGACCATGCTATTTATCTATTAGAGGCTGCTGAAAGTAAGTATAGATATTTATTAAGGCAGAAGAGGTCAATCAATGATAATTAAATATTACCACAAAAAATTAGAGTAGTTGAACTTATCTAAGATAGTTTAATTCCTCTAACTCTGTTATTACATAATGACAGATTAACTTATCTAATTAATTAGTTAATTGGAGAAGAACTAGAATATAAAATCTCTAAATAAAATAATAATCTGGATAATCATCATAAAATAAACAAATATTATATATGAAGATTATTAAAATCTATTTTATTAACACTAGCAATAGCTGATTGAATTTTAAAATAATTTTCTAAAATGAAAGGAGGAGAATATATGGCAAATTTAATAGAAATTCGTTGGCATGGTCGAGGGGGTCAAGGTTCAAAAACAGCATCTATTTTATTGGGGAAAGTTGCTGCTAAAACAGGAAAGAATATTCAGGCGTTTCCTGAGTATGGTCCAGAGAGAATGGGTGCTCCAGTATTAGCTTATAATAGGATAAGTGATGAACCAATCTTTGTCCACTGCCAAGTAACTGAGCCTAGTATTGTAGTGGTTTTAGATCCAACTTTATTGGAAGTTGTAGATGTAACTGAGGGGGTTTCTGCAGATGGAACTATTGTTGTTAATACAGAAATTGAAGCTAACAAAATAAAGGAGAAGTTAGGATTTAAAGGTGGAGTTTACACAGTAGATGCTTATGGTATTTCTACTGAAGAGATTGGTGCACCTTTCCCTAATACGCCTATGCTAGGTGCTTTGATTAAAGCTACAGACTTATTAGGTTTTGATGAATTTGTAGTTGAAGTTGAAAATGAATTTAAGAAGAAGTTTGCTCATAAGCCTGAAGTTGTTGAAGGAAATATAAATTCAATGAAGCGGGCTTATCAGGAGGTGAAACAATAATGGTTAAAGCAGGTGATGGATATAAAGATATTCCTATTGGTGGATTGATTCTTGATGCTGGTAATGCAAAAGATTATAACACTGGTGGATGGAGGACTAAGAGACCAGTTTTAGATAAAGAGAGATGTATTAATTGTCACTTATGCTGGGCTTTCTGTCCTGATATTGCTATTCTTTCTGAGGATGGTGTTGTCTCTGATCAGATAGATTACGATCACTGTAAGGGTTGTGGAATCTGTGCTAATGAATGTCCTGTAAATGCTATTGAAATGGTAAAAGAATAATCATAATTGGAAGGGGGAGATAAAGTGTCTAGTAAAGTTGCTTTGACTGGTAATGAAGCTTTAGCACAAGCTATGCGACAGATAAATCCAGATGTTGTTGCTGCTTATCCAATTACTCCACAGACTGCAATGGTACAGACCTTCTCTCAATTTGTAGCAGATGGAGAGGTAGATACTGAATATGTTACTGTAGAGAGTGAACATAGTGCTATGAGTGCCACTGTAGGTGCTAGTGCTGCTGGTTCTCGTGCTATGACAGCAACTGCTGCTAATGGATTAGCTTTAATGTGGGAGGTATTATACATAGCATCAGGTACAAGGTTGCCAATTGTAATGCCAGTTGTAAATCGTGCTTTAAGTGGTCCAATCAATATTCACTGTGATCATAGTGATGCTATGGGTGCTCGCGATTCAGGGTGGATTCAATTGTATGCTGAGAATGCTCAAGAAGCCTATGATAATGCTATCCAAGCTATTAGAATATCAGAACACAAGGATGTAATGTTACCTACAATGGTGAACTTAGATGGTTTTATCACAAGCCATGCAGTAGAGAGTCTGGAAATATTAGCTGATGAAGATGTGAAGGAATTTGTAGGGGAATATCATCCAGAAAATTACCTACTAAATGTGGATAATCCGATTGCTATAGGACCTTTAGATTTACAAGATTTCTATTTTGAACACAAGATGCAACAAGCTGTGGCAATGGGGAATGCCAAGCAGGTTATTTTAGATGTTGCTAAAGAATATAAAGGGTTATCTGGTAGAGAGTATGGATTTTTTGAAGCATATAAACTAGATGATGCTGAAGTTGCAATTGTAGCTTTAAACTCTACTGCAGGAACAGCTAAAGCAGCTGTAAATAATTTAAGAGAAGCAGGAGTAAAAGCTGGTTTATTAAAGATTAGAGTATATAGACCATTTCCTGCTGAAGAGATAGCAGAGGTCCTTAAGGATATGAAAGCTGTTGCTGTATTAGATAGAGCAGAAAGCTTCTCTACAAATGGAGGTCCAGTATTTGCTGATATTAGAAGTGTCTTATATGATATAAAAGCCAATGTAGAGGTTGTTAACTATATTTATGGTTTAGGTGGTAGAGATATTAAGGTTGAAGAGATTGAGAGTATATATAATGATTTACTAGAGATTATTGAGACTGGTCAAGTAGAGAATCGAATTACTCACTTTGGTGTAAGGCAATAGGAGGTGTGATATATGAAATTAAAAGAAGCTGCTAAAACAAGTGAAAGGTTCACAGGTGGACATAGATTATGCTCTGGTTGTGTGGCAGGACCTGTTACTAATTTAATTATGAGGTCAAGTAAGAATCCAGCAGTAGTAGGGGCAGCGACAGGTTGTTTAGAGGTTTCTAGTTCAATCTATCCTTATAGTGCATGGAAGGACTCTTTTATTCATAATGCTTTTGAAAATGCTGCAGCAACTATTAGTGGAGTTGAAGCTGCTTATCGTTCTTTAAAGAAACAAGGAAAGATGGAGGAGGACTTTGATTTTATTGCCTTTGGGGGAGATGGTGGAACCTATGATATAGGATTTCAATCATTATCAGGTGCTATGGAACGTGGTCATAATATGGTCTATGTATGTTATGATAATGGTGCCTATATGAATACTGGTATTCAACGTTCTAGTGCTACACCCAGAGGTGCGAATACAACAACTTCTCCAGCAGGAAAGGTCATACCTGGTAAACAACAATACAGAAAAGAATTAACTGATATTATGGCAGACCATAATATCCCTTATGTTGCTCAAATCTCTCCCTTTAAACCCCAGAAATTGATGAAAGCAGCACAAAAGGCCTTTGAAACTAAAGGTCCTGCATTTTTAAATGTGTTAGCTACCTGTCCACGTGGATGGAGAAGTAGGGCAGAAAAAGGAATTGAATTGACTAAGGTAGCGGCAGATACTTGTGTGTGGCCAATGTTTGAGATAGAAGATGGTAATTGGAAGTTACTTTATAAGCCCAGAGAGAAAAAGCCTGTAGAGGAATGGTTAAGACAACAAGGAAGATTTAAGCATCTATTTAAAAAGGGTAATGAGCATATAATTGAAGAGATTCAAGAGCATACTGATAAGAGATGGAATTATATATTAGAGCGTTGTGGTGAGAGTCAATAATAAAATTAGGTGTCTGATTAATCAGACACCTAATTTTATTTTCTACTTCCACTTGACATCTTAGTATAAAATTGATAAACTTAAAAAAATTAAAAATAAATAATAAAATTTCGTATAAAATCGAGAATGGGCTCGAAAGTTTCTACCAGGTGGCCGTAACCATCTGACTACGAACCATAGATATGCATATTATGCATGTTTTTGAGCCCTAAGTATACAAAATTATGCTTAGGGCTTTATATATAAATCAATGACTTTTAAAAGCAATTTATTATAGATAAACTATTAAAGGGGGAGTAAATATGGAAGACAAGTTTGTTAAAGAAGGGTTAACTTTTGATGATGTTTTATTGATACCAGCTCATTCTAAAGTATTGCCTAAAGAAGTAGATACTAGTATAAATTTAACTAAAAATATTAAGCTTAATATTCCTATTTTAAGTGCAGCTATGGATACGGTAACAGAGGCTAATATGGCTATAGCTATGGCTCGTCAAGGTGGACTTGGGATTATACACAAGAATATGTCTGTTGAAGCACAGGCAGAGGAAGTAGACAAGGTTAAGCGTTCTGAGAATGGTGTTATCGTCAATCCTTTCTACTTAAGCCCTGATAATAAGGTTTATGAGGCAGAGGAATTGATGTCGAAATATCACATTTCAGGAGTTCCAATTGTAGATAATGAAAAGAAATTAGTAGGTATTTTAACTAACAGAGATTTATTATTTGAAGAAGATTATAATCAAGAAATCGGTAATGTAATGACTAGTGAACATTTAGTAACTGCTCCAGTAGGAACGGATTTAGAGGCTGCTAAGGGGATTTTACAGAAGCATAAGATTGAGAAGTTACCATTAGTGGATGAAAATAATATTTTAAAAGGGTTAATTACTATTAAGGATATTGAAAAAGCAGAGGAATATCCTAATGCAGCTAAAGATAAACAAGGTCGTTTATTATGTGGAGCTGCTGTAGGAATCGGGGAAGGAACTAAAGAGAGGATTGCAGCTTTAGTAGAGGCAGAAGTGGATGTTGTAATTATTGATACTGCTCATGGACATTCTCAAAAGGTAATTGATATGGTTAAAGAAGTTAAGGATAGATATCCAGAATTAAATATTGTAGCAGGAAATGTTGCTACTGCTGAGGCTACTAAGGCTTTAATTGAGGCAGGTGCAGATGCTGTTAAAGTTGGAATAGGACCAGGATCTATCTGTACAACAAGAGTAGTAGCAGGTGTAGGAGTACCCCAGATTACTGCTGTGTATGACTGTGCTAAAGAAGCTAAAAAGTATGGAGTTCCAGTTATTGCTGATGGTGGAATCAAGTACTCTGGTGATGTAGTTAAGGCATTAGTGGCTGGTGCTAGTGTAGTTATGCTAGGTAGTGTTTTAGCTGGTACAGAAGAAGCTCCAGGAGAGAAGATAATCTATAAAGGAAGAAGTTACAAGGCTTATCGTGGCATGGGATCAATTGGTGCTATGAAGATGGGAAGTAAGGACCGTTACTTCCAAGAAGATGATAAGAAGTTAGTACCAGAAGGTATTGAGGGGCGTACTCCATATAAGGGAGATTTAGCAGATACTATCTATCAAATGGTAGGTGGTTTAAGAGCTGGAATGGGATATTGTGGTGCTGCCACTATTAAGGATTTAATACAAAACGGTAAATTTATTAAGATTACTGCTGCAGGATTAAGAGAGAGCCATCCTCATGATGTTACAATTACAAAAGAAGCTCCAAATTATAGTGTTGATTAATATTAAAAGTCCTCAATTTGAGGGCTTTTCTTTTTATTATTTTAATATATGAGGTAAGTAGTCATTATTAAATTCTTTATTTAGGATATACTTATTATTATGAGTCTTTTGATCACCCAAATCACTTTTTGACTGGTATAATAACTTTTTACATTCACTATATTTATAAGAGAAATTAGGAACTTTAGATTAGTTCATTTTTCATTTAGGAAGGTTTATCTATTAAATTAAATAATATTAATAGATAATTTCCTATAGTAATATATTATTACAAGGTATAATATTATATTGGAATTATTAATAAAAAGGAGTTTATTTGTCAGTCAAGAATAATAACAATAGTCATAAAAATATTGGAGGAAGTTCAATGAAGGGATATTTTATCACATTAGAAGGAGTCGAAGGTTCTGGAAAATCAACTCAAGTTAGATTGATTAAAGAATATTTAGAGAGTTTAGGATATAAGGTCGTTACTACTTTTGAACCAGGAGATACAGAAGTTGGTAAGGAGATTAGAAAAATTTTATTGAGTCCAGATAATACAGAATTAGTATCAAGGGCTGAATTATTACTATATGTTGCAGAGAGAGCACAACATGTCTTTGAGTTACTTAAGCCTTCTTTGGAAGAAGGAAAAATTATTATTAGTGATAGATATACAGATGCTACTTTGGCTTATCAAGGTTATGCAAGGGGATTAGATCAAAACTTAATTGAAGAATTAAATACTATAGCTACAGAAGGTTTAGAACCAGATTTGACTTTACTTTTAGACATTGATCCTCAAATATCTTTACGAAGGGCAAAGCAAGTAACTGCTGAAAATAGTAGTAAAGGAGATAGGATTGAAGCAGAAAAAATCTCTTTTCACCAGAGGGTAAGAAAGGGTTATTTAGACTTGGCTAAGAGAGAAGAAAGGATAGAATTAATTGATGCTAATCAATCAATTGACAATATCTTCAACTCAATTAAAACCATACTCCAAAAGAGGTTGATAAAAGATGAAAATCGATAATAAATTAAAGAGTAATGTAAATACTGCTAGAGCTTCTGGAAGTAAGATGACAAGAATTGATGGGAGAAAGACCGATTTCTTAGAAGAGCTAACCAAGATGCATGGTGTACAGATTAAGGGTAAATTAGATGAATTATTAGAGATGATTGACCAACAAGGTGACCGTTTGAATAAACATCGTACTTTTAGGGAGTTAATTAGGTATAAGAAGATGGTTAAACAGTTTGTTAAGGAGGCTATAGGTCAAATGTATAATGTACAGGAAGATTATAGTCCTATGCAAGGAAAGATTCATACTATAGTCAAGTCTGTAGATGAGTCCTTAGAGGATTTAACCAAGATGATTCTTGATAAACAGGCATCACAATTAGATATTTTGGGAAAATTAGATGAGGTACGGGGGATGTTAGTAGATTTATATAGATAAGGGGAGTTTTTCATGTCTTTTAATCAAATAATAGGACAAGACTTAGCAAAAACTATATTAAAGAATGCATTAGTCCAACAAAGATTAAGTCATGCCTACCTATTTGTAGGTGAGGAAGGTTTAGGAAAAGATTCAGCAGCTTTTGAATTTACTAAGGCAATTAATTGTCAAGAAAATGATAATGATTCTTGTAATCATTGTATATCTTGTAGAAAGGCCAATAATAAGAATCACCCAGATGTTAAGGAGATTTATCCTGATGGAGCTTTTATTAAAATAGATCAAATTCGTAAATTGCAACAAGAGATTTTATATAAGCCCTATGAAAGTAAGAAGAAGGTCTATATTATTCACCAAGCAGATAAGATGAATACACAAGCTGCCAATAGTTTACTTAAGACTTTAGAAGAACCTCCAAGTTATGCGATTATTATATTGATTACCAATAATTTAAATAAACTCTTACCTACTATTATATCAAGGTGTCAATTGATTAGATTTCAATTGGTCTCTGATGAAGTTATTAAAGATAGTTTAATCAAAGATTATAATCTATCAGAAGAAGAGGCAATATTATTTACAACTTTAGCAGAAGGAAGGTATAGGTTTGCTTTAGAGTGGGTAGAGAATATAGATAAGGTAGAAGAAAGAAAAGAGATACTTAAAATAGCCAATTCTTTAAAAGACTTAACTAGAATTGAAAGTTTTGAATTTGTACAGAAATTATTAGATGAACGGGATAAAATTAATCTAATCTTAAATATAATTTTGACTTGGTATCGGGATTTACTAATGGTTAAATTAGGTCAAAATGAGAGCTTAATTAATATTGATTACCATGATAAGTTAAGAGATGAAGCTAAAGAGTGGAGATTAGAAGGGATAGAAGGTATAATAAGTTTAATAGAAGATACAAATAATGTTATTAATAATTTAAATGTTAACCTGCAGTTAGCCCTAGAAGTATTATTTTTGAGGTTGAATAAATTAAGGAGGAAGAATTATGCCAGAAGTAATAGGAGCTACATTTAAAAAAGCAAGTAAAATATATTACTTTAAGCCTAATGGTATTGAGTTAAATATAGGAGATAAAATTATTGCTGAAACTACTCGTGGTTTAGAGTTAGGAGAAGTTATTATAGATTCTAAAGAGGTTGACAAAAGGGGCTTGAAAGCTGAGATAAAGACAATTCAGAAGAAGGCTGACTCTAATGATATGCGACAGGTTAAGGAGAACCAAAAAGAAGCAGAAAGGGCTTTTGAAATCTGTGAAGAGAAGATACAAGACCACAATTTACCAATGAAATTAATTGATTCTGAGTATACCTTTGATAAAGGAAAGTTATTATTTTATTTTACAGCTGATGGGAGAATCGACTTTAGAGAATTAGTTAAGGATTTAGCATCTATATTTAGGACAAGAATAGAGTTACGCCAAATAGGTGTTAGAGATGAAACAAAATTATTAGGTGGAATTGGACAATGTGGGAGAGAGTTATGCTGTAAGACTTTTTTGAGGGAGTTTGATCCAATAACTATTAAGATGGCCAAAGATCAGGATTTATCATTAAACCCAGAGAAGATCTCTGGGATTTGTGGACGATTAATGTGTTGTTTAAAGTATGAATCTGATAGTTATTTAGAAACTAAAGATGATTTGCCTGATATAGGTGAAGAAGTAGAGGTTGGAGAAGAAGTTGGTACAGTAACAGGGTTGAATGTTGTTAAAGAAACTTTAACTGTAGAATTAAGTGATAAAGAGAGTGTTGAAGTATCTGCTGAAGATATTGAAGAGAAAAAAGAGGATTAGTACTATAATATATAGAATATTATGGAATAAGACTTTGGGGATATGGAGGTTGCAATAGTGGAAGAGATTATTAGTCTTTTGGCTCACTTTCAGGAAGAGTTACAGGTTTTGACTAATGATTTTCAGAAGATGAAGAATACGATTTATAATATATACAAAGAGAACGAGAAACTGAAAGAGGAGAATCAAAATTTAAAGAAATTACTTTTTACTAAAGAAGAGGAAGAAGAGCCTGACCAAGAGGGAGGAATGGGTTATGATAATTTAACCCGTCTGTATAAAGAGGGATTCCATGTTTGCCATCTTAATTTTGGAGAGGGACGCGAAAGTGACTGTTTATTCTGTATGGGGCTGCTAGATAATAATTTGGATGAAGTGGAGGAAGAGGATAGTGGTGCAAAGAGTTAATTTAAAGGAAACAGAGAGATTAGATGATTTATTAGTTGATGATTTGAGATTAATCCAAAATCCTGCTTACTTCTGTTTTTCACTGGATGCTGTTCTACTTGCTAATTTTGCTAGCCCAAAGAATGACTCTAAGGTTTTGGATATAGGGACAGGAAGTGGGATTATCCCTCATCTGATGCAGGCTAAATATCAGGTTAAGAAGATTTATGGTATTGATATTCAAGCAGAATTGATTGATATGGCAAAGCGTAGTGCTAAATACAATAAGGTAGAAGATAAGTTAGAGTTTATTAATCTTAATATCAAGGATGGATTAGAGATATTTAAAAGAGAGTCCTTTGATTATATTGTTAGTAATCCACCTTATATGAAAGCTAAAAGTGGTAAGGTCAATTTAGAGGATAAGGTAGCCATTGCTCGTCATGAAATAGAGTGTGACTTAGAAGATATTATTAGGATGAGTAGCCAATTACTTAAGTATCGAGGTAAGGTCGCGTATGTATATAGAACTCAGCGACTAGCTGAGTTATTATCTTTGATGGACAAGTATAATCTAGCTACTAAAAGATTAAGGTTAATCCATTCTCAAATAGACAAAGAGGCTAAGTTATTCTTGGTAGAAGGTGTTAAGGGTGGAGGGGTTGGTTTAGATGTTTTAGCTCCTTTAATCCTCAATGATGAAAATGGTAATTATACAGAAGAAGTAAAAGCAATTTATTTTCCAGAAAATTAATTGTTTTTCTTTAAAGGGTGGTTATATGTCTAATTATGTTTACATAATAGAGTGTGCTGATAATACGTTATATACTGGGTATACTAATAATTTAGAGAGAAGGATTAGCTCTCATAACAGTGGAAAGGGTGCTAAATATACCAGAGGTAGGACTCCTGTTAAACTCCGCTATTTTGAAGAATATCAGACTAAGAGTGAGGCTATGAAGAGAGAGTATGTTATTAAGCAGTTAAGAAGGCAGGATAAGTTGAAATTAATAAAGGGTGATATAGATGGGTGAAGGGATTTTATATGTTTGTGGGACTCCAATTGGTAATTTAGATGATATTACTGTACGTGCTCTAAATATATTAAAAGAGGTTGATTTGATTGCTGCTGAGGATACTAGACATACTCGAAAATTATTGAATCATTATCAGATTGAAGCCAAATTAACCAGTTATCATGAACATAATGAATTAGAGAAGAGTAAAGAGCTTTTAGAGAGATTAAGAGGTGGCTTAGATGTTGCTTTAGTCTCTGATGCAGGGATGCCTGGAATCTCTGATCCAGGTTATAGATTAATCTCTTTACTTAGAGAGGAAGGGGTTAAGGTTGTTCCAATTCCTGGTCCTACAGCTATGACTACAGCTTTAGTTATTTCCGGGCTGCCAACAGACCGATTTGCTTTTGAAGGTTTTTTACCTCGCAAGAAGAATGAACGAAGAAGTTATTTAGAGGGCTTAAAAGGGGAAGAGAGGACACTAATATTTTATGAAGCACCCCATCGTTTGACTAAGACCTTAGCTGATATCTTAGAGGTATTAGGGGATAGGAAGATAGCTTTATGTAGAGAGCTAACTAAGAAGTTTGAAGAGACCATCACTGGCAAGGTCAGTGAATTGTTAGAGAAGTTTAAAGAGGATTCCCCTAGAGGTGAGATGGTCTTGGTTGTTGAAGGCGGAGTAATTAAGGAAGATGAAGAGCTAGAGGGGTGGAGAGGTCTATCTATTTTAGAGCATTTAGAGAGCCTGATGGCAGATGGCTTGACTAAGAAGAAAGCTATCAAAGAAGTAGCTAAACTACGTTCTTTACCAAAAAATGAAGTTTATCAGATTGCCACTAAAATAAAGGTTAATATATAAATTGTAAGGGAGGGCTGGAGAAGCTCTTCTTTTTGTATATTTTAATCTTCTGTCTTCTATAACAGTCAGAGAATAATATGGGGACATTAGGACAGTTTCATGTTAGTTGACAGTATACAGTGTACAATTAAGACCTTTAAAGCGAAAAAATTTCTGTTTGAACGAAGCAAGAATTGAGCTAAAATTTAAGAGTTTAATCAAATTTTGAATAAAGAATCTAGTTAGTGATAATAGCTAGTTATTCTGATTGCTAAGTTAGTGGGCTCTGCTACGTAGGGGTTGCTTTATAACCCCGAAGGTAAAGCCCGTAGGTTTGGTTACTTTTAAAGAGTAAAAGTGATGCAGTATCTACCTTAAAAGATACTATTAACTATCAGCAGATAATATTTTACTTGGTAAATAAAAGAAAATGAATTAAGGAGGAAGTCCTTTGTAGATGTTGAAGATTAAGAATAAAGGTTGGTGATGAAGATGCTTTTAACAGAAGATTTAAAGTTCTTGTTAAAGGATTGTAATGATAAGTTAAAAGAGAAGTATGAAAATCAATCTAATCTTGCTAGAAAGGATTTACGTAGATTAATTAGTAAGGTGGCGAAGTTCATTAATTTAAATAGGATGGAGAAAGTAGAGATAGATAAATTGATGCAAGGAAGACCCATTATTGGTGTAGATGGTTCTGTAAATAAACAAGGAAAGGTCTATCCTCATTATATTGAGTTATTACAGGCTTTGGCTAAAAGTACTGATAGAAGTCAAGATGGAATTGTAAAGCAGAGAATTTTTAGTCCCTTAATTGAAGATGATATGGATATGATTAAAAAGAAATTTTCTATAGCAAATAATCAGGAAGATGAAAATGATAAGATATACCCACAGGAAATAGCAGGTAAGATTAGAAGTTCTCTATTAGCCTGTTTAGAAGTCTTAGTAGCAAGGGATAGTATCTTAAAGTATAATCCCAGTTTAATTATGATGGACGGTTCTTTAATTAGATATAAGATTCAGGCAGAAGAAGAGTGGGAAGAGCTAGTAGAGCTAGCTTTAGAGAGGGATGTCTTAATTATAGGGGTTATTGAAGAGATAGGTACCCGTGATATAAGTACACTGTTAGGTGATGATCTACCTAATAAAATGACTGAAATGTATGATAGGGAGCTAATGTTTGGATTATTAGGATTAGGAGAGATGATGTTATTTGGGGATTCTAAGGATCAACTTAAAAAGGCTTTTGTTAGAAGTTCCCGTGATCCTGGGGTAGTTGGAATAGATATATTAAAAGAGCAGAGTGGAGCAATAACTGATGTAGCTAGTTTAGTATATTCTTTGACTCCAGAAGCAGGAAGGGGAATTCCAATCTGGCTTGATATCGTTGATGAGGAAGTTAGAATTAGTAATAAGATGATGGAGATGGTGATTGATAATTATCTAGACCCTACCTTAAAACAACGATTATTCCATTCTAAAAGAGCAGATAGAGTTTACTAAGAGCAGTGTACAGTTGACAGTAAAGTTAAAAAATATAGAATTTAATTCTGTTCTAAGCTCTTTAAATATTTAACTGTACACTGTACATTGTAAACTGTAAATTATATATAGGAAAGGTGGTTGGATATGCAAGTAGTAGGTTTGACTACTCAACAGGAGGTTTATGTAGCCTCTAAAGAGAGAAAATTTAGAATCAATGAGATGCTAAAGATAGTAGATGAAAGTTTAGGTACACCTTTAGGTGAAGTTGTAGAGACACAGGCTTATAATAGATATATACCATTATCGATAGATAAGGGATTTGTAGATAAAGGTGTTATTGCTTCTTTGCAGAGTATAGGCTATAACATCTCTGAAGATGAGATCAATATTGCTAAAGTGAGATTACTTGAAGAAGCACCTTATCCAATTAAAACTGGCTCTAATGTAGTAACTCCTGAATTTAGTGAGGTAAAGAATCTATTGGTTAAAGAAAAGCCAGAAGAAGGATTGGTTCTTGGTGTAATCAAAGGAACAGAAGAGATGAGCCAAGAGATGGATGAAGATTTAAAGGATATTGCCCCTTTATTTGAAAATGGAAAGGTAGTTTCTCAGGAGGGGGTTCCCTTTAACTTTAAGGTTAAGGCTATGCACCAATATCCCCATATTGGAATTATAGGTGGTTCTGGTTCAGGTAAGTCCTTTGGAATGAGGGTTATCTTAGAAGAACTAATGAAGTTGAGAGTGCCAACGGTTGTCTTTGATCCCCATTTTGAGATGGATTTTAGTACAAATTTCAAGGGGCTAGATCAAAAGTATACTAAAGACTTTAGTAATGCTTTTGAAGCTTATCAAATTGGACAGACTGTAGGGGTAAATTTTACTGATTTAAGTACCAAAGACCTATCTGATCTATTAGCAGCAGCTAGTAGTTTAAGTGATTCTATGATCAATGCTGTTCAAAGCTTACATCATAAGAGGGATAGTCTATTGAGTTTTAAGGGAAGATTGGAAGATCTCCAAAAAGCCCAAGAGTTGGGCAGAAAACGCTTAGAACGAGATGTGAAGAGCGGGGCAGTAGAGGGTGACTTAAAGGAAGAATATCAGATGTATTTAGAGCTACTAGATGCATATGGTAATTTGCCTCCAAGTTCAGTTAGTGGCTTAATCTGGAGATTAAATCGTTTAGAGAGGGAAGGGCTATTTAGCCATAGTATTGACCAAATTGAAGTAGGAATTAAAGAGCGTAAGCTGGTAGTTATCCAAGGTCCAATCTGGTTACTACAGGTGTTTGCTACCTATGTATTAGGCACATTATATCGTAAGAGAAGAGATTATAAAGATGCTCAATATCGTCAGCAGGAGGTAGAATATTTTCCGCCTTTTGTAATTGCAACTGATGAAGCTCATAACTTTGCCCCAAAAGGATATGATGCTCCAGCAAATAAGGTAATTAAAGAGATAGCTCAAGAAGGAAGAAAGTATGGAACTTTCTTGATCTTAGCTACCCAAAGACCAACCCTATTAGATGAGACAGTAACGGCACAATTGAATACTAAATTTGTCTTTAGAACTGTTAGAGCTAGTGATATTGAGACGATTAAGCAGGAGACAGATTTGACAGCAGAAGAAGCTAAACGACTACCTTACTTGCGTTCTGGAGATACCTTTGTTTCTTCAGCTATCTTTGGAAGGACTTTAGCAGTTAGGATTAGAGCTTCTAAGACTGAAAGTCCTCATACTGAAAATCCTTTTGAGGAATTAAAGCACCATAGTGAAGCAGAGGATGAAAAGTTATATCAAGCCATTGTAGATAGTTTACCCATAGACGGGAATGATATGGTATCAAAATTAGAGGAGATTAATAATAAATTAGATATAATCTTAGATAGAAATGCTTTAGAAGATAAATTAAATCAGCTAGCAGAGAAGGGTAAAGTTACTGCTAGAAAATCGATTTTTGGTAAAATTTATGAAGGAATAGAATAATATGAAAATTACTAATCTTATTTAAATTAAAGGTAATTTGATAATATTGTAGAATAAATAATGTAGTGATATTGGAGTCATAAGAATATAAGGGGGAGGAATTAGCTTGAAGAAGCGGGGAAAGAAGTTAAAGATAAGTTTAAAGATTAAATTTATTCTTGCAGTAATTGTATCTTTGTTTATAGGTTCATTTATTGCTGATAAATTAAATCTACTCATTTCAAGTAATATCTATCAGGGAGAGTTTTTGATTTATGTTACAACAGTTATTCAAGGGATTATTATAACTAGTATGATTTTATTGTTGACCAATCGTTTAATTATAAAACCAATTACTGAGATGACTAAGTTAACTTGTCAAGTATCTAAGGGAAATTTCGATATTGGTATGAATAAAGTAAAACGTAATGATGAGATAGGCTCTTTACAAAGAGAGTTAAATAAGATGATAATAAGTATGACTAAGATGTTAGAGAAGATTAATAATACTACTGAGCATGTAGGAGATATAAGTAATAATTTGGCTAGAGCTTCTGAGGAATCAGGTATGATGAGTCAACAAGCAGCTCATTCTATACAGGATATAGCCTTTAAGTCACAACAGCAGGTTAATCTGGTGCAGGGATTAAAGATGAGTATTAAAGAGATAATCGGTATTGCTGGTAGTACTAATTACTCTATTCAAGCTGTATCCAATGTTGCTAATACCGGTACGGAAGTTATTGGTGATGCTGTTAATATGATTACAGAACTTGCTCAAAGAATCAATAGATCTACAGTTATAGTAGAAGAGATGAATGAATTTACTCAAAATATTAGTCGTTTTGTAGATGCTATCACAGGGATAGCAGAACAGACAAACTTATTAGCGTTAAATGCATCTATTGAAGCAGCTAGAGCTGGTGAAGCTGGTCAAGGTTTCTCAGTGGTAGCTGAAGAAATCAGAGAGTTGGCAGTAGAGTCTAATACTGCTGCTGAGGATATAGTTGCTTTACTTAAAGATATGACTAAAAAATCTAAGGCTACTGTTGAAGAGATGAGAGTAGGTAGAGAAAAAGCCAACTCAGGACTTCAAGTTATTAATCAGGCTGATCAATCCTTTGCTGATATAAAAAATAGAGTAGATAACCTCCATAATACTTTAGATAGTGTAATGGAGATTATGGAGGGGGTTGCTACATTTACAGAAGATATTTCTGGTGCAGCTCAAGAGGTAGCTGCTATTAGTCAAGAGCAGTCTGCAGATGCTCAAGAGACATCAGCTTTAGCAAATGAGCTAGATATATTAGTAACCGATTTACAACAGCTAGTTGAAGATTTACAGCTATATCGAGATTAGGTTATTGAGATAAAGGAATTTCTGAGAATATTCTTAGAAATTCCTTTATTTTTTACTAAAGATTGATTTTAATATACAGTCTATTAAATAATTTGTTTTCAGAACTGGTCTATAAAGAAGGAATTAGTATTATTTTGTAGAATTCAATATATAGTTAGAATGTATAAATGGGGGGGTTGTGAAAAAGTGAAGTTAAAATTCAAGAAACCTTCTAATATAGGATTGAGTTTGAGGTATAGGTTTGCTTTAGTATTATTACTCTCTTTATTGGCAGGGCCTACTTTTGCTGAGGTTGCAAAAGGATATATTATGGAGCACTCTATGGGGCTAAATCCAGTTATCATTTCGGCTATTACCAATATTATTATAAGTATGATAGTGATACAAGCTTTAACAGAGTTTATGATTATCAGACCTATTAAAGAGATGATTAAGTTAGTAAAGAATATAGGAAAAGATGAGCTAAAAGAAGAAGATTTAAAATTTCATCGTTCTGGTGAAATAGGTTATTTGCAGCGAGAGTTGGGTAATATGATAATAGATATGAATAAGATGTTAAAAGAGATTAATTATACTACTACTGAGGTAAGTCAAGTAAGTAAAGAATTATCTCTATCTACTAGACAAGCAGATGAGATGGCAATTAGGTCTGCTGAAGCTATTGGAGAGGTAGCAAGTAGTGCTGAGCAGAATGTTAATTTAATTCAAGGGCTATCAGATAATATCCAAAGAATAAATGGGAATATTACTGATAATAATCAGATATCTATTAGAGATATCTCCAATGCTGCTAATGAAGGAAATGCGATTATCAGCCGTGCTGTAGAGATAATGGAAGAGATTGACTTAAGTATCAATCATTCTGCAACAACAGTGGACAAGTTAAATAGCTTTACTCAAGAGATTAGTAATTTTGTTGGAGCTATTACTAATATAGCTGAACAGACAAATCTATTAGCATTAAATGCTAGTATTGAGGCTGCAAGAGCTGGAGAGCATGGTAAAGGGTTTGCAGTAGTAGCTGAAGAGATTAGACAGTTGGCAGAAGAATCGAATAAGTCTGCTGAAGATATAGTAGAGTTAATTAAACAGATGAAAAGACAATCTGAAGATACTGTAAAAGAAATGCAAGTTGGTCGTGAAAAGGCTGATACTGGTTTAGATATCATTAATCAAGCTAATAAAGAGTTTATTACTATTAAAGATAAAGTAAATCAATTAGATGTGGCTTTAGATAAGGCTGTATCTTCTAGTGAGGATATAGCAAGTTTTGTAGAAGAGATATCTGCTTCTGCAGAAGAAGTAGCTGCTATTAGTCAAGAACAGTCCGTTGAAGCACAAAAATCTTCAGAAACTGTTAGTAAATTGGAGGCGGTTGTAGCCGATTTAGAGAAATTGGTTGAAGAGATAAACTTATCTAACTAATAATTCTAATGTCCTTGACAAAGCTACTTATATTTTGGTATATTTTAAGTTAAGTTGGAGATAATAAATTAGAGATTGGTTTTTATTATATATGGGATAAAGGCAGAGTAGAGTCAATAAGTGCTTAGTAGTTTTTTTTAGGCACTTATTGTTTACGAAGGGTTCAAAGAACCCGTAGGGGATTTATAGATATTGAAGAGAATCAGTTTATTGTTGTATATATAGGTAAAAGCAGAGAAAGGAAGAGTAAGTATTTAAACTATTTACAGAGAGCTGGGCGGAGGTTGAGAACCAGTAATAGTAAGAATACTGAAGATGGTCCTGGAGCTATATGGTTGAAATCTAGTAGGTCATATCGGGTTGCTACCGTTATCAGCTTAAGAGTGGCTATATAATCAGGTTTATAGCAATTAGGGTGGTACCGCGACGAAATTTAAACTCTCGTCCCTAAATTTAGGGATGAGGGTTTTTTATATTTAACTAAAAAATAGGAGGAATAAAGATGAGTGATAAGAATTTTTACGTAACTACACCGATTTATTATCCAAATGATAAGCTACATATTGGTCATACTTATACGACAACAGCAGCAGATACGATTACTAAATTTAAGAAGCTACAGGGGTATGAGTGTGAACTGATTACTGGTTCTGATGAACATGGTCAGAAGATCCAAAAGACTGCTGCTAAACATGATATGTCTCCTAAGGAGTATGTTGATGGGGTAGTGGCAACTTTTAAAGATTTATGGGATAAACTTAAGGTAGATTATACAGAGTTTGTTCGGACTACTAGTGATGAACATAGAAAAGATGTAGAGTATATCTTTAAGAAGGTTTATGATAAAGGTGATATCTATAAGAGTAAGTATGAAGGGTATTATTGTACACCTTGTGAAACCTTCTGGATGGAGAGACAGCTAGATGAGGATGGTAATTGTCCAGATTGTAATCGTTCTGTAGAGTGGACAGAAGAAGAGAGCTATTTCTTTAAAATGTCCAAATATCAAGATAGATTATTAGAGTTCCTAGAGGAGAACCCTGATTTTATTCAGCCTGCTAAAAGACGTAATGAGATGATTAATTTTATCAAAGATGGATTAGAAGATTTGTGTGTCTCTAGAACTACCTTTGATTGGGGAATTCCAGTACCGATTGATGAAGGGCATGTAATTTATGTTTGGTTTGATGCCTTAACGAGTTACTTAACAGGTATTGATTGGAATAGAGATGAAGAAAAGTTCAATAAATTTTGGCCTGCTGATATCCATATTGTAGGTAAGGATATCTTAAGATTCCATACAATTATCTGGCCAACTATCTTAATGGCAGCAGATTTACCTCTGCCTAAGAAGGTATTTGGTCATGGGTTCTTACTAGTTGATGGTGGAAAGATGTCTAAATCTAAAGGAAATGTAATCGATCCAGTTAAGTTAATCGATGACTTTGGGGTAGATGCAGTCCGTTACTACCTATTAAGAGAGATTGCCTTTGGAACTGATGGTTCTTATTCTACAGATAACTTTATTCAGAGAATCAACTCTGACTTAGCCAATGATTTAGGAAACTTATTGAATAGAACAGTAGCAATGGTCGATAAGTACTTTGATGGAGTAGTTCCAGAAGCAAAAGTAGAGACTGAATTTGATGCTGATTTAGCAGAGGTAGCTGCTAGTACCTTTAAATCTTTAGAAGAGAATCTAGAGAGCTTGCAATTTAGTGTTGCTTTAGAAGAGCTATGGAATTTAATTAGAAGAACCAATAAATATATTGACCAGACCACTCCTTGGGTCTTGGCTAAGGATGAGAATAAACATGATGAATTAGGAACAGTATTGTATAACCTTTTAGATACTTTAAGAAGAGTAGCGATTACTTTAGTTGCTTTCTTACCAGAAGCACCAGCTAAGATGTGGAAGCAATTAGGTATTGAAGAGAATTTAACAGAGCAGAGCTGGGAAGATGCTAAAGCTAAAGGTAAGTTAAAAGCTGGTACTAAAGTTAAGAATGGTGATCCAATCTTCCCTAGAATAGATGCTGAAGAATATTATAAGCAATTAGAGGAAGAGAATAAAGCGAAAAGTAAAGATAAGAAAAAGGGTGAAGATAAGATGTCTGAACAAGAATATATAACTTTTGATGAATTTGGCAAATTAGAATTAAGGATAGCTGAGGTGTTAGAAGCAGAACAGATTGAAGGAAGTAATAAATTACTTAAGGTACAGGTTCAATTAGGTGAAGAGAAGCGCCAATTAGTTGCTGGAATTGCTAAGCATTATGAAGCAGAAGATTTGGTAGGTAAGAAGGTAGTTATGGTTGCTAATCTAAAGCCTGCTACTATCTTTGGTGTTAAATCAAATGGTATGATTTTGGCAGCTTCTAATGATGAAGGAGAATTGACTGTAACTACAGTTGATAGAGATATCGATAGTGGGGCAAGAGTGAAGTAAGTTCAGTGATGAGTGACAAGTAACGAATAACCAGTAAGTAATTAAGAACTTGTCACTTGTTACCTGTTACTAGTTACTGATTTAGGGGTGATATTATGTTTATAGATACTCATGCACATTTAGATTTTGATCGATTTGATAAAGATAGGGATGGGGTAATTCAAGCAGCTTATGATGCTGGAGTAAAGAAGATAGTCAATGTTGGTGCTGATATGGAATCTAGTCGTAACTCTGTAAATTTGGCTAAAGAGTATGACTTTATTTATGCTGCTGTAGGTGTTCATCCCCATGATGCAAAAGGTATTAATGAAGATGACTATACTGAATTAAGAGAACTGGCTCAAAATGATAAGGTAGTTGCAATTGGTGAGATTGGATTAGATTATTATTATGATAACTCTCCAAGAAAAGAGCAGCAAGAAGCCTTTAAGAAGCAATTACAATTAGCTAAAGAACTTAATTTACCAGTTGTAATCCATAGTCGTGATGCTAAAGAGGATACCCTTAAGATTTTAGATGAATCAGCTGAAGGTTTACAAGGGATTTTACATTGTTATGCCTATGATTTAGCCACTGCTAAGAGAATTATAGATATGGGTTTTTATCTTGCTTTTGGTGGAGTAATTACTTTCAATAATGCTAAAGATTTAAGAGCAGTTGTCAAAGATATAAGTTTAGAGGATATCTTAATAGAGACTGATGCTCCTTACTTAACTCCTGCCCCACATCGTGGAAAGAGAAATGAATCTAAATTTGTTATAAATGTAGCAGAGAAGATAGCAGAGATTAAAGGTATTAGTCTAGAAGAGGTTGCAAAAGTAACAACAGCAAATGCAAAGAAACTATTGAATTTAAAATAATATTAGTCTAAGTAATGATTTTTCAGTTAAGTATTAGCCTAAGATTAATGATTACACAGCTAACTATTAGAGGGGCTTATGAAGCTATAGTAAATTAAAGAATTTAGAAATTTAATAGATAATGCTAAAGCTACTATGATAAGTCATAGTAGCTTTTTATTTTAAAGATATTTTTAGTTAAATTTTCATAGTTAAAAGAGATTAAGGTGCAGGACTTACTACATTAATAACGAATATATAAATGTAGTAAAAATACAATATAATGTAAAACAAGATGGATTTATCTTAGTAAAATAGATAGTTTCTTCTAAGTAATTTTATAAGTAGATAATAAAGGGGATATTGTAGATGTTTTTAAGGGAAGTAGCTTGATCTTAAGACCAAAATAAAATTAAGAGGAGGAACTAAAGTGAAACAAAGTATAATCATCGTACTAGTATTTTCTTTACTACTAGTAGGGTGTAGTAGTAATCAAGAAGCTGAAAACAAAGTTGCTAGCACTGAGCAAATTCAAAAGTCTAAGCAAGAGGCTACAGGGCTAGACTTAAAAGAGATCAATAAAGAAGTAATTATTAAATTATGGGAAGGGGTTGATCCCAAAGTTGGAAAGACCCTAGACCAACTAATTGATAAATTCCAAAAAAGATATCCTAATATTATAGTTGAAAGAACACATATGGAAACAGAAGAGTTAAGACAGAATACTCAAACAGCATTTATGGGTGGGGGAGGACCGACACTAACTCTTAGTTCTTTTGATCATATTAGACCATTTTCTATAATGGGAATTGCTCAGCCTTTAGAAGATTTAATGAGTAAAGAGATGAAAAGTATGTATATTGAGAATGCATTACCTAGTATGAGTCTTAATGGTCATATTTATGGTGTACCAGATACTATGGGCAATCATTTGACATTACTCTATAACAAGAAATTAGTAGATAAAGCCCCAGAGACTTGGGAGGAGCTAATTTCTATGGCAAAAGGTTTAACCAAAGATATAGATAATGATGGGGAAATAGACCAATATGGCTTAGTATATCATTTAACTGACCCCTCCTGGTGGGTAGCATTCCATGGTGGTTTTGGAGGTTGGGCATTTGATGAAGATAATAATCCAATATTAGATACTCAGGCCACTAAAGATGCTTTACAGTTTGTTCATGATTTGAAATTTGAACATAAGATTGTTCCAGAGCAAGTTGATTCTCATCTAATGGATAGTTTATTTAAAGAAGGAAAAGCTGCATATATTATTGATGGGGACTGGTCTTATAAAAGTTATGATGAAGATAAGGATATTGACTTAGGTATTGCTCCACTTCCTATATTCCAAAAGAGTAGTAAATATGCTCAACCTATGATAAGTGGTAGCGGATATATTATGATATCTGAGTTATCAGAGTCTGAGCAGATTGCTGCTTTAAAATTTATTAAATTTATGACAGGTAAAGAAGCTCAGAAGGTATTAGTTGAGAAGCATAAGTTACTTCCAACAAATAAGTCTATTTATAATCTACCAATCATTAGAGAAGATCAGATTCTGAGTGGTTTAGCTAAACAGTTAAGAAATAGCAAGGCTATGCCTATAATTCCAGAAATGAAGGCAGTCTGGGATGCTATTGCTCCAGTATTAGAAAGTGTTATGGCTGGTGATTTAAATCCTGCCAAAGGAGCTGCTCAGATGCAGGAGATAGTTGAAAAGAAAATTTCAAAGACAAAATAAGATTATATAATCTATGTAACCATCACAGATGCTTCTGTATTAATCATGCTTCTAGTAATGGCTCTATTCTTAATATTTTCTTGCTATTTAGTAGGAGGATTGATCTTAAGTTGAGTAAAGGGTTAGAAGTCATAGGCATTTTGCCTATGATTTTATTGTTTTGACCTCATTTAGTTTATTTTGTAAAATAATCCCAAATAAACTCTATATAACTTTTTCAATGATAATAATTCAATCAGCTTTAGTTAAAATAGAAACTTTGATATAATAATAAAAAGAGGTAAAGAATATATCTTTAGTTTATCAATATTAACAGATGAAATTTTTAAATTAATGAATTTTATTTAATATTTTTAACAGGTAGTCTTGACTCCTAGTGTAGATTTTCTATAAACTTAATAGTATATTGGAAGTATTGTATTAAAGGGTTTTATTGTATGTTCTATAAAATTACTTGAAGTAAGGTTTTGATCAAAGCTTGTATATTCAATTTAAGAGAAGGGTCTTACTTCTAATCATTTAATAATATTATTAGTTCAAGAGAGGAAGGTAGTTATGCCTACTATTAAAGATGTTGCAAAGAGTGCTGGGGTATCTCCTTCTACTGTTTCTAGAGTTATAAATAATCATCCTAGAATTAGTAGTGAGACTAAAAAGCGGGTAGAAAAATCGATGAAGGAGATTGGTTACCATCCTAATATTATTGCACGAAGCTTAGTCAAACAGAAGACGAATACTTTGGGATTGGTCATGCCTTATTCTACTGAAGAAGCCTTTGCTGATCCTTTTTACTCTGAAATATTAAGAGGTATTGGTTCAGTGGCTCAAAACAAAGAGTATAGCTTATTACTTATTACCAGTAATGGCATGAAAGAAGAGTTAGAAGTAACACTTAAAGCTGTAAGAAGTAAGAGGGTTGATGGTCTATTAATCTTAAGGGCTAGAAGTAATGATAAATTGCTTAAAGAATTGAAAAAACTAAAAACTCCTTTTGTTATAGTTGGTCGTCCAGAAGATGAAAAGAATAATTTTTGGGTAAATAATGATAATATTGAATCAACTAAAAAATTAGTAGAGTATTTAATTGGGTTGGGGCATGAGAAGATTGGGGTAATAACTGGAGATAGTAAATATATAGTTTATAAAGATAGATTAGAGGGGTATAAACGTGCCTTAGAAGATAATGGAATAGAGTATAACCCTAATTATATTATCCAGACAACAGGACATCATGGCTTAACCACTAAATATACTAAAGAATTACTTGAGTCTTACCCCAAATTAACTGCTATATTTGCTGTTGATGATTTAATGGCCTATGGAGCTATTTTGGGGATTAAGGAATTGGGTCTAAAGGTTCCTGGTGATGTATCGGTAGTAGGTTTTAATAATAACCCTCTATCACAGTTAATTACCCCTTCTTTAACAACGGTGGATATTAATATCTTCGAATTGGGAAGTACAGCTACTAAAAGCTTAATCAATATAATCAATAAAGAGCCTACAGAATATTATCATGAAATAGTTAAGACCAATATGATTATTAGAGATTCTTGTGGAGGATATAAAGGATAAATTAGGGTTAGCGAAGAATAGAAGAAAGTATAGGGTTGCTATGTTTTATTCATGGCAACCTTTGCACTTTATCAAGAAATAGTTGCAATTTTAGGGTTTAATAAATTTACAATTAATTAGACTAATTAATATAGAGAAAAAATTAAATAAGGGGGATGGGATGATAAAAGAGGTTATAGTAGTAGAAGGTAGAGATGATTTGGATGCAGTTAAGAAGGCGGTAGATGCAGAAGTAATTATCACACAAGGTTTTTCTTTATCTAAGAGTGTCTTAAATAGAATAAGGTTAGCTCAACAGAAGAAAGGAGTCATTATATTTACAGATCCAGATCATGCTGGAGAGCAGATTAGAAGAAGAATAAAGGATGCAGTACCTGGGTGTAAAGATGCATATTTGGTTCAGAACAAAGCTACTAAATCTGGTGATATAGGTATTGAAAATGCCAGTCCTGAAGCTATTAGAGAAGCATTAACTAAGGCTAAGGTTGCTTATCAAAAAGAAGAGAAGAAGTTTATTAAGGATGATTTGGTTGCTCTGGGATTAATAGGGGGCTATGAGTCAAAGGAGTTGAGAGATAAAGTTGGTAATGAGCTAGGGATTGGTTATGCTAATGGTAAGCAGTTCTTAAATAGATTGAATAATTATGGTATAACTAGAGAAGAGTTTATACTGGCATTAGAAAAGGTAACTAGGGGTGTTGAGGATGGAAATTGCTAATCCAAGTAATACAAAAGATATTTTAAGTAAACATAATTTACAATTAAAGAAGAGTCTAGGACAGAACTTCTTAATTGACAATAATATTCTAAATAAGATAGTAGAAACAGCTGAGTTAACAGAAGATGATACAGTAATTGAAATTGGACCTGGGATTGGATCTTTGACTCAGAAGATGGCAGAGACAGGGGCTAAGGTAATTGCTATTGAATTAGACAATCGGTTAATTCCAGTATTAAAAGAATCTTTAAATGTATATAATAATATAGAGATAGTTCATGGTGATGCCTTAGATGTAGATTTTTCTGAATTAGTAGATGGAAGCTTTAAGCTGGTAGCTAACCTACCTTATTATATTACTACTCCTATCATAATGAGATTGCTGGAGGAAGGCTTTGATGTAGAAAAGATAGTAGTAATGATACAAAAAGAGGTAGGAGAGCGAATGGTAGCATCACCAGGGGGTAAAGATTATGGTGTTTTATCTATTGGAGTACAGTATCATAGTAATCCAGAGATTGCCTTTGTAGTGCCTCCCACTGTCTTTATACCACAACCTAAGGTCGAATCGGTTGTGATGGACTTAAAAGTAAAAGAAGAACAAAATCTTGAGGTATTAGATGAAGAATTCTTTTTTAAGGTGGTTAAATCAGCTTTTCATCAAAGAAGGAAGACCATTAGAAATTCTTTAAGTAAGGCACCTTATCTAAATTTAAACCGTGATTTAATCGACCAAGCATTGGAGGAAGTAGGGATTGATCCAAGAAGAAGAGCAGAAAAATTGAGTATTGAAACCTTTGCTCAGTTAAGTAATGCTCTATTTAATTTAACTGGAGGAGAATAAATGTTATTTATCAGCCCTACAGAAGGTAAATTGAATTTTGAACAGACCTACTGTAGTATTATTGGTTTTGTAAAAAGTCTGCCTGAATGTAATTATCAGTTGATAATTGGTAGTGATTCTCAACCAAGTGATAGAATCATACTGGTAACTACTATAATCATCTATCGTGAAGGAAAAGGAGCTAGGTTTTATTACATCAAAGATGAATTAAATCCACAACTAACCTTTCAGCAGAGAATTTATTATGAAACTGGAAGAAGCTTAGAGCTAGCAAGTAAGTTAAAAGATAGGATATTAGAAGAAGACTTTATCTGTGATTTGGATATAGAGGTTCATCTTGATGTAGGGAGAAGAGGAAAGACTAAGCAATTAATTAATGAAGTGGTAGGGATGGTTGTTGGTAGTGGGTATAAGGCAAAGATTAAGCCATTTGCCTATGGAGCATCCAATGTTGCTGATAGATATACTAAGTAATTATTAGTATTTAAGGAAATTAGTTTATTTGACTTATTTCTTTAATTTTGGTATAATTAGTAATAGTAATTCCAGAAGGGTGGGTCAACATGTCAGATAACATTTTAGGTCAAATTAAGAGTGACTTAGACTCCTTTGTTGGAAAAAAGGTGAAATTAAAAGCTAACCAAGGTCGGCGTAAGATTATTGAGAAAGAAGGAATTTTGGAACAAACATATCCAAAGGTATTTGTAGTGAAGGTTGATGAAGATCAAAGCCCTCGACGTATTTCATATAGTTATGCAGATGTGTTAACAGAAACTGTTGAAGTAAAGATTAAAGATAATAATATGAAGATTGGATGTATTAGTGTTTAATCTTTATAAAAGGAACTGTAACCTGTACAGGTTACAGTTCCTTTTTTATTTTTGGATAAATTCTAGATTTATATAATACATTTTTTATCCCCCCTGTATCACAAAAGTAAGGTTAGTGAATATACTGTATTAACTGAAAGGGGGGACATAGAAGAATGAATGAGATTCAGAACATAATAGATAAGTACTTAGAGAATATTCTTTCTTTAGATAATGTAGTTGGAGTAGGTCAAGGATATAAAGAAATTGGAGGTAGAAGGACTAATGAAGAGTGTGTTGTGGTCCTAGTAGAGAGTAAGTTAGATGCCCAAAGTTTAAATGAAGGGCATATTATACCACAGAGTCTAGAGGATAAGAAGACTGATGTTATTGAGGTAGGTAAAGTTGAGTTATTAGCAAACGAGGATAAGATAAGAATAACTAAATTACGACCTGCTCAACCAGGAGTCAGTATTGGTCATTATAAGATTACAGCAGGTACTTTTGGAGCGGTGGTTAAAGACAAAAAGACTGGAAACCCACTTATCTTATCAAACAATCATGTTTTAGCTAATATCACAAATGGTAGTGATGGTAGAGCAAGTAAAGGAGATCCTATCTTGCAACCAGGTAGTTATGATGGTGGTAATGAAGAGGAAGATGTAATAGGTTATTTAGAGCGTTTTGTACCTATTTATAATGATCAGCCACCTGCTTGTCCTTTGATGTCTGGATTTAACCAAGTATTAAAGGGGTTAGGAAGATTAATAGGAGCACCCTATGAGGTTAAAAGGTCATCAATAAATAATAAAGTAGATTGTGCTGTTGCTAAACCCAAAGATGTTGAGTTGATTGATTCAGAGATTTTAGGAATCGGGGAAGTAGCAGGAGTAGCTGAACCAGAATTAAAGATGTTAGTTAGAAAGAGTGGTAGAACAAGTGGACTGACATCAGCTAAGATTAAGGCTGTTAATGCTACTATTAAAGTTCAATTGTCTGCTGAGGAATCTGCTATCTTTACAGACCAAATTATAACAGAGCCTTTTTCTAAACCTGGTGATAGTGGTGCACTAGTTGTAAACAAAGATAATGAGGCTGTAGGTCTACTTTTTGCAGGTTCTGATAAGAGTACAATCTGTAATAAGATAAATAATGTCCTAACTGCCTTAAATGTAACCTTCTAAATTATATAATTTGATTATTTGCAGACTTATGTCTGCTTTTTTATTCTTATTAATAATTTATTTAGTTCTAGACTTGATTTTTAGCTGAATTTGCTACCATAAGTTACATTCTGCTTTTAAATTACTATATGTTATAATAAAATTAAGTATAGAAAGTACAGGGGGGAGTAAATGAGACTAAAGAATATAATAACATGGATACTTATTTGTGCACTAATTATGCCAACAATAGTTTTAGTTAGTACAGGTACTGCTTATGCCTTTGGAGGAGTAGATTTAAATGATAATATTTTCAATGTTTTAAAAGCTCTTTTGGCATTATTCTTTCTAGGAAGGATGGTAGGTGATAAGAATCCTACTTCAGAACCTATAGCTGATCCAATTGATAATTCTGCTATTCAAAATGGTAATGGTGAGCAAAGTGATGATTTGGTATCACAAGAAGAGACCTCACCAGATAATCAGCCCCCTCCAGTAGAGATTGAAGTGGTTACACAAGATGATGGAGTCATTAATCATCAAGAAAATGATGCTTTAGAGATAACTGATAATAAGGATTGGACAGAGATGAAAGTATATTCGTTAAATGCAGATGAAGAGCTTATGCTAGACATGTTAAACAAAGAAAGACTTAAAGAAGGGTTAAATCCTCTTAAAATTGATTTTAAATTGGTTCAAGTAGCTAGAGCGAAGAGTCAAAATATGATTGATCAAGATTATTTTAGCCATTTTTCTCCTAGTTATGGTTCACCTTTTGATATGATGCAAAGATTGAACATTGATTATTACTTAGCTGGTGAAAACATAGCAGGAGCTCCTAATGTAGAATGGGCACATAATGAATTAATGAAGAGTCAAAGCCATAGAGATAATATTCTTCATCCTGATTATACCCATGTGGGAATTGGTATTATTGATGGTGGTCCTTATGGTAAGATGTTTGCTCAAGAATTTGCTGACTTAGGTTATTAATTTTTGATTTTTAATAAAAAGAGTAGGTTGCAATTTTGCAACCTACTCTTTTTATTATTTGTATTAGTCTCTGTGCTAGCTTGATATAATATACCCATTAACAGATAATTTCTATATTAAATTCTATTTTATAATTATATTAGTCTAGTCCTCCATCTATTAGATTTATTTAGCATATGATTTTTATCTTAACATTATTTCAACTTTTTTCATAAAATATAAAAGGAGAGGGTTTTAGAGCTATAACTGGTGGGCAAGTAGTCAGTAGTTTAGTGATTAATATAAGTCATCAATAAATATTAAAGAGGAGGTTATCAGTCAATGGGGGGAGATTATCTTATAATTATAATATTTATTATAATTTTATATTTTTTATGTAAATTATTTTTATATTATTTGATTGGAAATCTGTATAATAGAAGTTACCTAAAAAAAGAAGAGGTTGATGTAGATATAGATGAGATTAAAGATGACTATATTAAATTATTTGATGAAGAATATAGCTCTTAAGTAGTGGCTTTTAACTTAATTAAGTATTAAATGAAAATTATAATTAATATATCTAAAATTACCTTATGGAATAGATATTTACAGTATTTTTTATTAACAGATTGGTTAAAGAGGTCATATTATGTATTGTTAAAAGAAAGAAATTTAATTACCATTACTATTAATAAGGAGGTAGGCAGAAGATGGCTAATACTTGTAGAGATGACTTAAGATGTTTATTGGAGAGGATAAAGGATACTGATGAGCAGGTTGATATTATCATTCAGTCAGGAGAGGACTGCTGTGAATTTACAGGATGCATCTGTGAGGTTGATGATTGTTTTGTAGTATTAATTGATACTAAGCATGGAAATTGTATTAGAACTTATATCTTACTTGATTGTATCTGTGCTCTTGTTCATCCAGCACAAACTTGTTGTGACGAATATTAAAAAGAGAAACTTATAAAGTGAAATAATTAAGATAAAGAGATAAGATTAATCTTATCTCTTTTTTTAACATATTTGAGGAAAGAATCATATTATATATAAATCTAGCAGCAGAGAGATGATGTAGGAATGGTGGGCTGAATGGGAGATTTTTATTTTAAGGTATTGACGAAATTATTAACTAAGATAAAGGTGTATATATGCAATTACCTATATTTTTCTAGATAAGATATGTGCACTGTCCATCCAGCAAAATGCAGCTATGGATAATAGTAATTATATAAATTTTAACCAATTATTTTTATTAACATATCCCGATATAGAGTCATAGTATGTATTAGTTTTAAATGAAAGGAGGGAAAAGAGATATGAGTGAAGTTGAAATCCAAGGATATGATTCTTGTAGAGATGACTTAGTTAAATTATTAAATAAAATCAAAGATACTAATGAAGAAGTAACTATTATTATTCAATCTGGTGAAGGTTGTTGTGAAATAACAGGATGCATCTGTGAAATTGATGATTGCTTTTTAGTATTAATTGATAGTAATCATGTATGTGTCAGAACTTATATTTTATTAGATAAAATCTGTGCTTTAGTTCATCCAGCAAGAGAGTGTAAACGTAAACCTAGAGATTAGATAAATTATTGTTTTAATCGGTTGGATAATCTAGATTATCCAATCGATTAATATCAAAATTATTAGGAAGGAGGTCTAAAGATGGTGGAGAGTGATTATGATTTAGAACTTCTAGAACCATTATTAGAAGAGCTAGTCAACGAGTTATTAAATCAGAATAATCCAATGGTAAGTAATCCTCCTACTCCTTCATTAAATGATTTTTCTCAATTTGATGCTTCTAATATTGATATTAGTGAGAAGGAGCTTGATAAAGTATTAGATATGTTAAAGCAGATAAATTTGAAATTGGAGCCTCAAGAAGCTGGGAAAAAGACAGGGGGTGACAGAAAATTGTCTAAAAGGGGAAGAAGTCAAGGAAGTGAATTTGAAAGGGAATTAATACATAGTTTAAAGGAAGAATTGAAAGCAGAGTTGAAAAGTGAATTAAGAGAGGAGTTACTTAAACAGAAAGAAGAAGATATTTTTATTAATAATTATAATAGTGCTGAGTCTCATATTTTTAAAGATGAATTGGCTAAACATGCAGAAAATTTTGATTTTGTAGAGGTAACAGTTATTAGTGGTTCAGATTGTTGTAAGATAGTCGGTATCTTATGTGAAGTCTACGGTGATTTTATAGTCCTGATAAATGAAGATAATAGTCGAATTAAGATATCAACTAATAAGATAGTAGCAGTTAGGTTGCACAATGGTGGAAGAAGAAATAGATATAGTAACAGTGATGATAATGTAGATGATGAGGCTAATATTATGAAAGTAGATGATGATTCATCTGCTATAGAAGAGCTGGATAAAGATAAGGAGATAGCAGCTAAAAGAGAGAAGAATTCAGGTGATGAAATTGCTATAGATGAAAATCAAGAGACAGAGAATGATTCTAGGGATTCAGACTCAAATTCCAAATCTGAGGTTGAAAGAAAGTTAAAAGTCTTATAAGGGAGATTGTTTTAAGAGAGGTGTTAAAAGCAACTCTCTTTTTTATGTGGTGAGATTATTGTTTTAACTATTTAAAAGAAATATTTTTGATTCTTCTTTTATTCACAAATTATTAGAGTATTTCGTATTATAACTTAGGAAAGGAGGGGTGAATAAGATGAGTGGATTAATTGAAAGAAGTTATTGTAGTAAAGAATTGATAAAGTTGTTAGATGATTTAAAGATTGAAGCAGAGCGAGTTAGTATTATTATTCAATCTGGTGGGGATTGCTGTAGGCATAGAGGCTGTATCTGTGAAATAATTGATGAATCTATAGTCGTGTTGGTTGAAGACAGAGATAAAGGTAAAGACAGGTGTGAAAGAACCTATATACCAATTGACTGTATCTGTGCTATTATAGTTTTTGAAGAAGATGAGAGAAGGATATTTGAAGAGATAGATGATAGAGAGGATTTAGATAGATTTGGACTACAGGATGTAGGTCAATCAGATAATAGAAATGCACCAAATAGTATAGAAGAAGTTGATTATGATGAAGATTATCAAGTCTATCGAAAAGATCAAGATAATATTAGATGTAATGTATATGGATATGGAAGAAAGATTAGAATTAATGTAATGGGTAAAAGAGCGATGTTATCAGTCAGCAAGGTCAATATAACTGAATTATCAATGGTAGTTCATAGTGAAGGTACTGACAAAGAGAACTTTATTTATTATTTCCATAAAGATAATGTAGGAGAAAAGACTATAGAGTTAGTATTATCTCCTTCATCTCTAGGTGAAGTTAACGAAGTTATTTACAATGAGCAAGGAGAAGAAGTTAAGATCACTGGTACTGCTCTTTTATATATTAATGAAGAAGATAGGGGAGAATGTGAATTTGAATTATCTGTAAAAGAAGATATGGCTACAATGAATATAATTTCTAATGAAGAGGAAGTGGAGAACCATACAGAAAAATTGACTGGAGTTTGTAGTCCTGAACCCTTTAGTATTCAAACTTTCTGATTAGATTAATAAGTCAATTTCTGCGATATTTTAGCTTGATTAAAATATAATTATATTTTAATTAAGCTTTTTTTTATCTATAGTTTGTAATAAAAAATCTCTATTATTTGTAACACTTTTTTCCTAAATACATAATATATACCAAATACTAAAAAAAGGAGGAATGCTAATGAGTCCAATTGACATTGATATTGATTTAGATGCTTTGATTGAAGCTATATCAGAGTCTGTAGCTGAATCAGTAGCAGCAGCTTTAGCTGGAGCTAGTGCAGACGCAGATGCAGATGTAGAAGCAGATACAGAGGTGGACGTAGATGCAGATGTAGGATTGGATGCTGATACAGACGTAGACGCAGATACAGAGGTGGACTTAGATGCTGATGCAGACGTAGATGCAGATGTAGGATTAGATGCTGATGCAGACGTAGATGCAGATGTAGGATTGGATGCTGATGCAGACGTAGATGCAGATGTAGGATTGGATGCTGATGCAGACGTAGATGCAGATGTAGGATTAGATGCTGATGCAGATATAGATGCCAATGTAGATGCTAATGCTGACGTAGAAGCTAATGCAAATGCAGATAGTGAAAGCGAGAGTGAATCAGAATCAGAAAGTAAGTCTGAAGCTGATGCAGACAGTGAGTCAGATTCAGAAGCAGATAGTGAAAGTGATAGTGAAAGTGATAGTGATGCGAATGCTGATGCAGATAGTGAAAGTGAAAGTGATGCAAATGCCGATGCTGATGCAGATGCAGATAGTGAAAGTGACGCAAATGCTTGTGCTGATGCAGATAGTAAAAGTGATAGTGACGCAAATGCTGATGCAATAGGAGTAGGAGTAGGTATAGGAGAAGCCGATGCAGATGCTGAGGCAGAAAGTGAGAGTGAATCTGAGTCAGAATCAGAAGCTGAAGCAGAAAGTGAGAGTGAATCTGAGTCAGAATCAGAAGCTGAAGCAGAGAGTGAGAGTGATTCAGATGCAAATGCTGATTCCACAGCTACGGCAACAGCAGAAGTAGATGGTCCTGGTGATTGTGAACAGACTGCTCAAATTAACCAAGATAATAAACAACCTCAAGCTTGTGTAAATGCAGATAATAATGTAACCATAAATCAAGCTAATGCAGAGAGTGAACAAGTAAATGTAGTTGAAGATGATGAGTATGAAGAAGATACAGATGAAGTTGAAGCTTAATAAGAAATTATAATCTAATTTAGTAATCTATAGAAGTTCGACTTAATTAAGTCGAACTTCTATTTAATATAGCTTATAGTTTACTCCTTAGTGTCTTCTTTTTATATGCTTTGAGTAACAGAATATGATTGCAATTCATAATATGTATAGATGATAAGTTAGTAATTATTAAAGATCCTTAAGTATTTTGAATATAAACTCAAGGTACGATTATTTAAAATAGATTCTTATATCTAAATTAGTATATTGAGGATTTTGTGTTAAGGGGGAGGGAGAATATGTCTAGAAATAAAGAAAAGGAGAAACAATGTTTACCGAAGTGGTGTATTGGTGGAGATATTAATCAGAGTCAAAACTGTAATGTAGATGTTAAACAGCCTAATAGTAATGTAATCTGCTCTAATGATACCAATACTAGTCAGATTGTTTCAGAAGCTGATGATGAAATTAGAGTAAACCAAGGGAGTGATTCTATAAATAGGGAGAGAAGTGTATCATCTCAAGGTAATATCAACCAGAGTGCTAACTCTATACAAAAAACTGAGCAACCTGAGAGTAATGTATATAATGCAGACTCTAGTACTATCAGACAAAGTAATAAAAGCAGAAAAAAGTAGGGCTTATTATTTAATAATTTTGTATGAGTAAAAATTAAAAAGGAGGGTTAGAATTGTGGATGATAATATTAACCATTTAATTAAAGACATAACACAAGAGAATAACTCAGATATATCTGTTAACCAGAAGAACATTATTATAATATATTGTGATCCTTCATCTTCAGGAATTTTAAACTTGAACTCTTTGGAAGAGATTTTGGGAGAAGATTTCAATTTAGAGGTAGATGAGAAAGGAGATGTTAGATTAAATGACGAGAGAATGGGAGTTAAGGAATTTAAAGATGGTTCTAAAGCACTATTTTTAGGTACGGAAGAGGTTAAGACTGACAAAAGCTAGTATTAACATTAATATCTTTCAGGGCTAATCTATATCTGATTTATTTACTATAGATTTAAAGCAATAGATTAGGCTATAAGGAAATATAAATGCTTTTTATTGAAACAATTAAGTATAATTTATTTTTAGTTGACATAATATTGTATAGTAAATTGGTTTTCAGGTTAAGCCCTGCAATAATATTTTTAATTCCTTTAAGTATCTACTTAAGGTTTCCTCTCACTGAGTTAGATCTTTCCTTGATGGATTTCCAGATAATAAGTTCATAAGCTTATCTTTAAATAACACCTTTAATCTTTTATTTTTAGGAAATTTATCAATACAATCAATGAAAGGATATTAATTTGAGTTAAATACAATTGTATAGTTACTTTTAGAAATTTTTTTATTATTTTTTAACAATATCTAAATAATCATTTAGCCTTAGCTAGTGTTTGATTTGATGCTTGAATTGTTTTTTGCAGATTAGAAAAATATAAAGTCAAGATAGGGTAGAGATTTCAAACTTTGCTATCTGCTGTTTATTACTATAGGTTAATCCATGAATTAACATATATCTTATTCTGTTTAAGGTGATAAAAAATCAAAGGGAGGATATAGAATGGAAGTATTGAAAAAAACTAACTTACCTAAGAAGTATGAATTACGGATGAGAAGGGATATTAATATTGGAATTGGTCATTTATTTACTACTAGTGATGAGCAAGTGCCAGGTTATCTGTCTGTGAAGGTTGATAACTATAATATTGATTATAAACAAGTTGAATTTTTTGGTGTTGATAAAAAGGGTAAAGAGATTTCAGGAAAAGGGGTAGTTCCTTCTCATATTGGGAGTTCTGAGGCAGGAGAGGTTATTCTTCTATTTAATATAAGTAAACTGACTCAAACTAAGCAATTTACTGAAGAGACAGTAGAGGGAGTGATTACTTTATCAGGTCAGGAGATTGGTAGAGATCAAATAGAGACCAATCCATCAATATATATAGGTTAGATATCTAACTATGAAGTCTAACCTAATATTTTGTTTACTTTTTAAAGTAAAAAGTGTCGTAATATACCCATATTGTCCTAAATCGAAATTTTAAGTAGATACCTATATAAATAAAGAGAGATATCAGCTAAAGCTGATATCTCTCTTTTGATATAAGTTCTCCGTTAGCTAGGAAGAAATTGAAGGTTAATTTATCTTTATAGAAGTATTCCTTAGTAATAGTGAAGAGATGATAGCTATTATTTATACTATCTCCAATCATCTGGACTTTATAGCCACGGTAATAGATATCTTCTACCTTTCCATTTAATAATAGGATTAATAAGTTATTATTAAAATTAATATTCTCAGGATGATTTATTCCCAATCTACTTAGCAGAGATTTAGATTTACTTTGGTTATCTAAAACATATAACTTATTTTGATATCTATTCTCCCAGTTGTTACTAAAAATTTTAGTTCTAATACTTAGAGGAATATACTCTACAGCAGGATAAGGTAATATTTTATCAGGATAACCTAAGGTCAATATATTCACCCCCTTAATAATATATATATGCTAGAATAATAAATTACAATTATCCAATAATTGTAAGAGATAGTTGTGCACATTTTGGTTTCTGTCGCATATATTTATAAATGAAAGCAGTTTAATAGAAAGGAAGGAGGAATAAAATGGCAATAAATTTTAAAGAAGAACAAGTAAGAGTTGAATATGTCATTGGAGAAGATACAGTTAGAGAATCCATTACTAAAGAGGTTCCAATACCTGTTGCAGAAAAACCAGATATAGAGAGAATTTTAGAGGTAAGCACAAAGATTGAATCCACTGAGGTAACTGTTGAAGAAGGTGGAGTAACAATTGATGGTGTGATTGAAGTAGGTGTTATGTATGTAGCTGATACTGCTGAAGGTGATCAGCCAGTACATTATTTCCATGGAGAGATGACTTTTACCAATTTCGTTGATATCCCTGAAGCAGAGGACTATATGAGTGCCTATGTTGATGTTGATATCTTAAGGTCTAGCTATGATTTTGTTGATGAGAGAACAGTAGAAGTAACTGTTGTTCTTAAGAAATTTGCTAAGGTATTTGATTATCGACAAATGAACATTATTACTGATGTAACAGGTATTAGAGAGGAATTAGTAGAGAAAGAATTGTTAAGAATTGAGAATGTAGTTGGAGAGAATACTTATCAGGTAGTAGTAGAAGGGATTATTGATGTTCCTACTGTTAAGCCACCAATTGAAAGAGTTCTAAAGGTGGAGGGAGGAGCGTTAGAGGATAAGAATGTTGAAATAACTGATGGTGCAGTTATTGTAGATGGAGAGTTTGAAGTAGGTGTTATGTATGTTGCAGATACAACAGCTGATGAAACTCCAGGAACACAACCAGTTCACTTCTTTGAAGGGGGACTTACATTTTCAGAAGTTATTGATGTTCCAGATGCAGACGAAGACATGACTTCATTTACCGATATTAATGTAAAGAGATGGGACTATACAATCACAAATGGTAATAGGCAAGTAGAGGTAAGAGCTATACTAGAAGTATTTGTTAAAGTTACTGAACCTAAACAGGTGATGGTAGTAACAGGGATTGATAGTGATAGAGTTGAGTTAGAGGAAGAGTTATTAAGAGTAGAAGAGGTAATTGGAGAAGATACAGTAACTGAAACTGTTACTGAAGACCTAATTGTACCAGATGTAAAACCTAATATTGAACGTATTTTGGAGACAAATGCGCAGCTATCGAATACAACATGTATTGTAGAAGATGGTGGAGTAGTAGTTACAAGTGAGGGAGAAGGTAGTGTCCTTTATGTTGCAGATACAACAGCTGATGAAACTCCAGGAACACAACCAGTTCATTATTTCCAGCGTCCATTTAATATTGAAAACTTTATCAATATTCCTGAGGCAGAGGCTGGCATGTCTTGCCACAGTAACATTGAAATTAAGAAGGTTAAAGGTAACAGGTTAAATAATAGAACCGTTGAATTGGTAGTTACCTTAAGAAAGTTTGCTAAAGTAACTAACTTCAGACAGTTAACTATTGTTACAGATATAGTTGTTGTATCTCCTGTAGTAGACAGAGACGAGTGTGAGCGACCATCTAAGATAATCTATGTGGTTCAAGCTGGAGATACCTTATATAAGATAGCTAGACGTTATAGAACAACAGTAGATGCTATTGTTGATGCAAATAACCTAGATAATCCAGATTATTTAGAAGTAGGACAGAAGTTAATTATACCAAGATGTATAATTGATGATCGTGATGAACCTAGAAGACCTAGAGGATAATAAATAAAAAGACTGTAGGAATATATATTCCTACAGTCTTTTTATTTATTTGGTACTTCCATAATAATTGGCATAATCATTGGATTTCTTCTAGTTTCATTATAAATAAAGTCTCTTAAAGGATCTTTTAGTTTTGTTTTTAATTTAGACCAATCGGTAATATTTTTTTCTTGGCATTCTTTTAATACTATATTCAATCTATTTTTGGCTTCTTCAATTAACTCTTGAGATTCTTTCATATAAACAAATCCTCGAGAGATAATATCAGGACCTGCTAGTACTTTTCCTGTACCAGATTCAATGGTAATAACTACGATTATAATCCCGTGCTCTGATAATATTCTTCTATCCCTTAGGACAATATTTCCTACATCTCCAATTCCAGAACCATCAATTAATATCTTACCTGTTGATACAGGAGATGCAAAGTAGGCATTCTTTTCACTAACCTTTAGTCGTGATCCATTTTTGGCTATAAAGATATTGTCTTCTGGAATACCAACATCTTTGGCTAACAATGAATGGTGATAAAGGTGGCGGTATTCACCATGGACAGGAATAAAATATTTAGGTTTAGTCATGTTTAGCATCATTTTCAATTCTTCTTGATATGCGTGACCAGAAACATGAACATCTAATTCCCTTCCATAAATCACCTTAGCACCTTTTTCAAATAGTTGATTGATAGTCTCTCCTACAGATCTTTCATTTCCAGGGATAGGTGTTGCAGATAGGAGAACTGTATCTCCTTTATGTAGATTGATTTGTCTATGGTCACCTCTAGCAATTCTAGTTAAAGAAGCCATGGTCTCCCCTTGGCTACCTGTCATTAGATAAACTATTTTATGATCAGGTAGATTATTAATCTTTCTTATTTCTAAGAGCATATCATCAGGAAAGTTAAGATAACCTAAATCTTTGGCTATTTTAGTATTAGCAATCATACTTCTTCCTGAAATAGCAATCTTTCTATCAGTTTCATAGGCTGCATTGATAATCTGCTGTAATCTATCTAAATGAGAAGAGAAGGTAGCTACAATAATTCTGCCATCAGCCTTTTCAAAGATGCTATTAATAGTATCATTAACTACTCTTTCAGATACGGAGTAACCCTTTTGTTCTGCATTTGTACTGTCAGATAATAAGGCTAAAACCCCTTCTTCTCCCAATTGAGTTAATCCATTAAAATCAGTAGGTTGCTCATTTATTGGAGTTTGGTCAAATTTGAAGTCACCTGTATATAAAATAGTTCCAGAAGGAGTTTTAATGCCCATAGCAACAGCATCTGGTATACTATGATTTACCTTGACAAATTTGATTTTGAAAGGATCTAAAGATATCTCTTGACCTGCAGATATTTGCCGCAGCTCAGTAGAGCCCATTAAATGATGTTCTTCTAATTTCTTCTTTATCATTCCAAGGGTTAACCTAGTTCCATAGATAGGTATATTGCTAATTTCTCTTAAGAAATAAGGAATTGCACCGATATGGTCTTCATGACCATGGCTAATTAACATTGCTTTAATTCTATCTTTATTTTCAATTAGATAGGATATATCAGGCATAACCAAGTCGATGCCGAGCATATCTTCTGTAGGGAACATAATTCCACAATCTAAGATTAAGATTTCATCATTGTATTCAATTAATATCATATTATTCCCAATTTCTCCTCTACCACCTAGAGGTATAATGGAGATTTCCGCATTTCTTTTCATATATATCACCTCAAATATTATTATATACATAATTATACTCTTTAATCCATTAGAAGTACAGTGTCAATCTGGGATTTTAATCCGTTGTCCGGGATAGATACTGTTTTTATTTTTAATATTAGGATTAATTTTTATAATTTTTTCAACAGTAGTGTTGAATTTTTTAGCAATCTGATAAAGGGTATCACCTGCTTTAACTATATAATAAGATTGATTACTGCCATTACCTAAACCTGTACGATTCTGTTTGATTTCAACAGGGGTTCCAATACTTACTCTGTCATAAAGAAACTCTGCATCTTTATTATACATTCTAACACATCCATTTGATATAGCTTTACCGATTGATGAAGGTTGGTTGTTGCCATGAATGCCATGCATCTGGTGAGTAAATTGCATCCATCGGGTACCTAAGGCTTTATTATAAGGGTTCTTAAGCTTATTAATAATTGAAAAGTTCCCTGTAGGGGTAGGCGTACTTGGTTTACCAATAGCTACTGGGAAGGATCTGACCACTTGATTGTTCTGATAAAGATATAGAGTTCTTTCATTTAATATAATTAATATTTTAGCCATAACTAGACCTCCTTACCAATTTATTTTCTTATATTATTATATTAAAATAGAAGGTAATGGGTTAAAAATAATTATATAAGTTACTGGTCTTATAGATGTTCTAAAGTGAAATATATAAATATCACCTCACCCCTATCCCCCTATGAGGAATATAATTCAATTCCTCTTCGTACAGAACCAGTCTCTCTTCACATCAGGAGAGGGGAAGAAAAGAATATTTTAGTCCTCTCCCTTCGGGTCTATCGACCACTTCGTAATAAAAAGAATTTCCTAAGATAGGAGAGACTGCTTTTGTACGAAGGGTTGTTAAACCCAGAGGAGTTAGAGTGAGGTATGAAAATTGTTTTAAGCCCTCTTGTTAAATTTCATTTTAGAGTTGTTTGTCTATATAGGTTCGTGACTTTAGACTGAAATTTTCCAGTATTAATATTTCTATAAAAGTTTTATAATTATATTAAGTTATAGACAAAAGTTATATGTTCTAGATACTATATTGGATAAAATTCATTTTAGATTCACAAATCTATATAGGTTTGTAATTTTAGAATGTGATTTAAATCTGTCTTTAGATAGATATTGTGATATTTTCCAAAACCTCAGACCTCACCTTGATCCTTTCCTTATCTAATGAGAGGGGAATTTATTTCTATATTGTTTTTCTCCCTTCTCCTAAGAATAGGAGAAGGGGCGGGGATGAGGTGTGAAAACTATCCTATCCCATTAACCGATATTTTTTATCTTGCAATTTCACTAGTTAAAATTCTTATAATAGCAATTAGAATAAAAGGGAGGGTATTCATAACCAAAAATTGGATATGATAAGGATATAGAGATATAATGGAGGTAGAATTAGATGGATAGAGATGATAGTACTATAATTAAACTCATTACAGAGATATTAGCTAAGATAAAAGTTAATATTTTAGTAAAGCAGCATAAGAAGATTACTTATCAAAAGAAGAAGCAAAACTCTTTAAATAACATTAATAATAGTAATCCTACTATGAAAATTAATATCTTTACAATAGAATCGGAAAGGTTAAAACATAAGGGATTAAGTTACCAATCAAGTAAAATAATTACCCTTTCTCAGCTAAGAAATAGTGGTTTATCGTACTTAAAACAGCTTCTTTTCAAGAGAGGATTAAAGGATAGCTATCTTATTTTAGATACTGATGATAGAGATAATATAAATTTAGCTAATAACAATGGCATAAATAAAGTTATATATTGTAGTTCATCTGGAGAGAACATATTAATAAAGAAGCAGCTTAAGGCTGGTAGACCTGCTGTCTATATAAAAGGTGATAATCTAGTTATATTTGATGGAGAAGATGAACTTCCGATTTTAGCAATTTATCGTTTATTTAATTTATCGAAAAAAGTAGAGTTATTTTCTATTAAAAATTATTTATTTATAGTAGCCTTTGCCTTTGTTTATGGGGTTCCTCTGTATATTATTCGATCATTTTTCTGTAACTATAGTCAAATGACTGAAGAGAATTTACAAGGAATCTATTATAAGAGTAATAATAAGAAGGAGTTTATTATCAAATGACTAACTAACTATATAAGAGCTTAAATAGTGAGGTGGATATAGTCATGGATAAGATAGATTTAGTTGCACATGCAAAAGTGAATTTAACATTGGATGTACTAGGAAAGAGAGAAGATGGGTATCATGAGGTAGAGATGATTATGCAGACTATAAATTTACATGATAGAATATCATTTACTAAAATAGATACAGGAATTGAAATCATAAGCAACCATCCTGAAGTTCCAATAGATAAATCAAATTTGATCTATAAGGTGGCTGAGATGTTGTTTGAGGAGTTTGAGTTGACAGGTGGGCTTAGAGTTAACCTAGATAAAAGAATCCCTGTAGCAGCGGGATTAGCTGGGGGAAGTAGTAATGCAGCTGCTACATTGGTAGCTATTAATAGATTATGGAATTTAGGATTAACATCAGAGCAGTTAGCTAAAATAGGAGGTAAATTAGGTGCTGATATCCCTTTTTGTATCGAGGGAGGGACTCAATTAGCAACGGGAATAGGAACAGACTTAAAGGAGCTACCTAAATGTCCACAACTTTATCTTGTTCTTATCAATCCTCCCCTTTCAGTATCGACAGCTAAAGTCTATGGTAATCTAAATTTAGAGCAGGTTGCTAAGCATCCATCCACAGATAAAGTTATAAAAGCATTACAAGAGCAAGATAGAGAGGTTATCATCAATAATCTAGATAATCTTTTAGAGAATGTTACCCTAAAATTTTATCCTGAAGTTGCTAACTTAAAGGATAAAGTAACAGAGCTAGCTGACAAAGCTCTAATGTCTGGAAGTGGACCAACTATATTGGGGTTTGTATCAGGAATAAAAGAGGCAGAAGAGATTAAAAATAAGTTGGAAAAAGAGTTGACTAGAGAACACAAGATAGTGGTTGCTAAGACTGTTAACCATGGAATAACAGAAATTTAATAAATATCAAGGGAGGATATTAATGGGCTTAGATGCTATAGTTCTAGCAGGAGCTAAAAATAATGGACGATTATCTGAAATTAGTGATCAGGATTATGAGGCTTTAATTAAGCTTAAGGGTAAAACTATAACAGAATATTTATTAGATAAACTAAGGGAAGTCCCTTTAATAGATAATATTATAGTAGTAGGTCCCAATGGATTAAATAAGAAGAATATCGATAAATTCATTCCTTGTCAAGACTCTTTATTAGAGAACCTTAAGTTAGGATTACAAACAGCAGAAAGTCCCTATAGTTTAGTCTTCACTTCTGATATTCCCTTAATTACCGTTGAGGCTATACAAGATTTTTTAGCCAAATGTGAAGGTGGGAAGGCCGCTTTTTATTATCCAATCATTCCTAAAGAATTTGTAGAAGTCTCCTTTCCAAAGAGTAATAGAACTTATTTCTCCTTAAATGAAGGCACCTTTACAGGAGGAAATATCTTTTTAGTGAATGGTGATGTTGTTTTAAGATTAGAGGAATTGTTAGATAAGATATTGAAATGGAGAAAGAAGCCTTGGAAATTAGCTTATCTATTAGGATTTAAATTTATAATCAAGTTATTGACTGGAAATTTATCTATAGACTTGATTGAAAAGGAAGTATATAAGTTAACAGGGTATATAGGAAAGGCTATTATCTCTGATTATCCAGAGATAGGCTTTGATATTGATACACCTGAAGATTATAATCTAATAGAAAAAATTTACAAAGGTTCGGATATAAAAAGTAATTGACCTATTTACAAAGAGTATAATTAATGATAATATGAGAAGAAGTAAAGTTTTATAAAAATTTAGGCCTGAATGTTCGGAAGGAGTGGCGTGTTTTTAAGATGAAGATGCGGCGGAGTGAAAGGATTGTTGCTGTAACTAAGATACTAACTGATCAGCCTTATAAATTGATTTCCTTAAATTATTTTACTGAACGCTTTAATGCTGCTAAATCTACTATCAGTGAAGACTTATCTATTATTAAAAAGGTGTTTTCTGTAGAGAAGATGGGGAAGATTGAAACAGTATCAGGCGCAGCAGGGGGAGTTAGATTTATCCCAGATAGAGGGGTTAAGGATATTCAAAATGTGATTGATGAATTATGTGAATGTTTATCTGATTCAACAAGGATTCTACCAGGTGGCTATTTATATATGACAGACTTGATCTTTAATCCTGCTTTAATGGATAAGGTTGGGGAGATATTTGCTACTAAATTTTCTGATTTAGGGGCTGAGTACATAATAACGATGGAAACTAAAGGAATTCCAATCGCTTTAATGGCTGCTAGAGCTTTAAACTTACCCCTTGTTAGTATTAGAAGGAGTAGTCGGGTTACAGAAGGTTCAGTAGTAAGTATTAATTATGTAACAGGTTCATCAAGAAAGATACAACAGATGTCTCTATCCCGTAGAGCTCTACCAGAGGGTTCTAAGGTGATTATTATTGATGATTTTATGAAAGCTGGGGGTACAGCTAAAGGAATGTTAGATTTGATGGCTGAATTTAAGGCTGAAGTCTTAGACATAGGAGTATTAGTAGAGACTGCTCAACCAACAGATAAGTTAGTTGAAGATTATACATCTTTAGTTGTATTGGAGAATATTGATGATTTTAAAGAAGAGATAATCGTTAGACCTAGTAGTTGGGTTACTAATTTGAAATAAATTTATTAGTATAGTAAAGGAGGAATTCTTATGGCAGAATTAGACTCTGAAAAGCCAGTATATTCTATTGGTATTGTTCAAGAAAAGACAGGTTTAACAGGAAGGCAAATTCGTTATTATGAAGAATCTGAGTTGATAAAGCCTGCTAGAACTAAGGGGAATCAAAGGATTTACTCCCAAAGTGATATTGAAAAGTTAAAAGAGATTAAAGAGATGTTAGAAAAGGGATTAAATATAGCAGGGATTAAAGAGAAGTTAGGAACTGTCAATGAAGTTAAGAAGAAGAAAAAAACTAAAATAAGTGAGTCCCTATATGATGGAAGACCTTTGACTAAATTCAATCGTGGAAAACGTGGCTTGACTTCTTTGTATCCAGTTTCTGATAGAGCTCAATTATTAGAGATTCTAGATAAAAAAGATAATGATAAAGATTAGATCCTCTTGCTTTAGCAAGAGGATTCATATTGTCATTAAATTTTTATAAATGAATATAACCTCAACTATGGACTCCTTACTTTGTGATAGAATAAATTAAATTTAAATACATATAATAATCTTGACAGTAAACTCTCCCTTTGTTATAATACCTGTGATTAACTAGTAAGTACTAATAAATATATTTTTTAGATTTTCTAGTAATAATGGAGTAGTTACTCCATTTTTTATTTTATCTGCTAAGTATAATTTACTTACCTTTTAGAACTAAATAAAGGTTGGATATTATTAATAATTATTTTAGTAAAAATATTACTTTAAGGTTTAGAAAATATATTTCTGATATGGAATAAAATTTATTTAATATTATTGTAGGTTTTGTTTAAGGTATATTATTTTGGATTGAAGATTTGAATTTTTATAGTTAGTGTAGTATGAATCAATTTATCAATGACTTTAAACTAATCTTTATTTATATCCTTTGGCTAGGGAAGGAGTTATTATGAAGATTTATCTAGACACTGATGAACTCTATCAAGATAGACTCTATGAACATAAATTAGCTGTAATTTTAGGTAGGGGAAAGAGATTAAAGAAGATGCTAGATACATTCCCTACAGAATATGATTTTAAAAGTGCTTCTCTAACCAGGATAGCAAGAACAATTAATATTGAGAATAAGAATTCTAAAATTTTATCACAACTAAAAGAGTTAGATGAAACTTATGAAAAATTGACCAATCCAAAGTTTAATATCAATTTGAGTAGAAGGCCAAAGGCTGAAGTGATTATGTGCATTGATACTGAATATTTGTGGAGTGAATTAGATTCTATTCAATATGCTATCAAAGATAGTGAGGGCTGGAGGCTTGGAATTATATTTACTAATGATGATTTAGCACCAGCAGTAGATATTGTGGAAGGGATTAAAATTTTAAAAGATATAATTTATGAAGTTAAACCAGATATTTTTGTAGGTCATAATTTCAATTGTGATATTACTGTATTAGAGAAGGCCTATGGTAGTAAGATTAAACCTTTGCATAATTATGATGATACAATGAAGATGGTTAAAAAAAGCAACATATCCAATATTATCTCAGGAGCAAGTTTAGATAAAATTATTGAAAGTTTATTTGATGGTGATACAATTGGATTATTTAATGCCTATCAGGATTTAGACCTCTTTATTAAGTATGGCTTAAAGGATGCTATTTATCCTATTTATGCCAGAGAATATTTTATGACTGGCAAGTTACCAAAGATTGCCAATAAAATAAAGGTTAATCAGATTATTAAATCTGAGGTTTGGAATTTAATAGACTTTGACTCTATTTATCTAAAGGAGGAAGATTAATGGGTAGACTAATGACAATTACTTTGGCTGCAGGCAAAGGGACTAGAATGAAGTCTAAATTACCAAAAGTCCTACATCAGGTGGCTGGTAAAAGTATGGTACAGCATGTTGTTGATACAGCTAAGAGATTAGAACCTATACATAATATAGTTATAGTTGGTTATAAAGGAGAATTGGTAAAAGAGAATACCAAGGGTGAACTTAAGTTTATAAAACAAGAAAAACAATTAGGTACAGGTCATGCAGTGATGCAGGCAAAAGAGCAGCTAAAGGACTTTAATGGTACTGTTTTGGTTTTATATGGTGATACTCCTTTATTGACTGAAAGAACTTTAAATAATTTAATTGAAAAGCATGAAAATCAAGAGGCAGCAGTAACTATTTTAACGACAAAATTAGATGATCCAACAGGCTATGGTAGAATTGTTCGTAACTTAGAAGGTCATGTTACTAAAATTGTTGAAGATAAGGATACAACTAAAGAAGAAGCAGAGATTAATGAGATTAATACTGGAATTTGTTGTTTTGATAGTGAATTATTATTGAAATCGTTGGCTAAATTAGATACAGATAATGCCCAAGGGGAATATTATTTGACAGATGTTGCCGGAATTTTAGCTGAAGAAGGGAAATTAGTTACGGCAGTAGTTGCTGATAATTATGAAGAGACTATAGGAGTTAATACTCGTAGCCACTTGGCTAAAGCAGAAAAGACATTGAGATTAAGAATTTGTGAAGAGCATATGACAAATGGGGTTACAATTATTGATCCTAATAATACATATATAGATAGTGAAGTTGAAATAGGTCAGGATACTATTATTTATCCTTTTACTTTTATAGAAGGAAAAACTAAGGTAGATGACGAAGTAGTTATTGGTTCACAATGTAGAATAAAAGATTCTTTTGTCGGAAAAAGGGTAGAGATAGAGTCTTCAATTATTGTTGAAAGTGAGATAGGAGCTGCAACTGTAATTGGTCCTTATTCTTATTTACGTCCAGGTACTAAAGTAGGTAAGGAAGCTAAAGTTGGTGACTTTGTAGAGATTAAGAACTCTGAAATAGGTAATGGTAGTAAAGTTCCCCATTTAAGTTATATTGGTGATACTACTGTTGGGGAGAATACCAATATTGGAGCAGGTACTATTACTGCTAATTATGATGGAAAGGATAAGCATAGAACAATTATTGGTGATAATGCCTTTATTGGAAGTGATTCTACATTAATTGCTCCATTAAGAATAGGAGATAATGCAACTACAGGTGCTGGATCAGTAGTTACTAAGGATGTAAAAGAAGGGGATATAGTTATAGGTGTTCCAGCTAAGTCAATGGATTAGTTCTTTATTATAACTTAATATAAAACATAAAGATGTATACTATTAACAGGAGGTCTATATTGATGCCATCAAGCAATCAAGAGCTAAAAATTATTACTGGTAATGCTAATCCACAATTAGCAGAAGAGATTTGTAAATATTTAGGGACAAAGCTAGTCAATGCAGAAGTCAAGAGATTTAGTGATGGAGAGATTGGTGTTGAAATTGAGGATAGTGTTAGAGGTGACCATGTCTTTGTTATTCAACCAACTTGTCCACCAGTTAATGATAATCTAATGGAAGTATTAGTTATTATTGATGCCTTAAAAAGAGCATCTGCTAAAGAAATCACTGCAGTAATCCCATATTATGGTTATGCACGTCAGGATAGAAAGGCAAAGCCTAGAGATCCAATCACTGCTAAATTGGTTGCCAATTTAATAGCTGAATCTGGTGCAGATCGTGTAGTTGCAATCGATTTACATGCCCGTCAGATTCAAGGATTCTTCGATATTCCTGTAGATAATTTATTGGGTGCTCCAAGATTGGCAGAATACTTTAATGAAAAGAATTTAGAAGATGTAATTGTTGTAGCTCCAGATATTGGAGGGGTTAAAAGAGCACGTGACTTTGCTGATAAGTTAAATACCTCTATTGCAATTATAGATAAGAGAAGGCCTAAGGCTAATGTATCTGAGGTTATGAACATAATTGGTGATGTTGATGGGAAGAATGTTATCTTAGTAGATGATATGATCGATACTGCAGGTACTATTTGCAATGCAGCTAGAGCATTAAAGGAGCATGGTGCTAAAGAGATATTTGCTACCTGTACTCACCCATTATTCTCTGGACCAGCTATAGAAAGGCTAGAGGAGGCTCCAATAACTGAATTGGTTGTAACTAATACTATTCCTTTAGCAGAAGATAGATTAATAGATAAATTAACTGTCTTATCAGTAGCTCCATTATTATCTGAGGGAATAGAAAGAATATACAAAGATTTATCTGTTAGTGTTTTATTCTAGTTTTTTTGATACTTTAAATTAAAAGTGTTATAATAGAGTTTATGAGAAAATTTAAAAAAGGAGAGATTAGTCATGGATCGTTTACAACTTAAGGCTGATATTAGAGAACAAAAAGGAAAAGGTGTTGCTCGTAAATTAAGAAGAGAAGGTTTTGTTCCTGGCGTTCTTTATGGATTGGATCAAGAACCTGTTAACTTAAAATTAGATGCTAAAGAAGCTAGTAGAGTTACTGGTGGAAATGCTATTATTGATTTAACTTTAAGCAATGGTGAGAAAGAGACTGTAATGGTTAAAGATGCTCAATTAGAACCTGTAAAAAAAGACTTATTACACATTGATCTATATAGAATCAATATGAATGAGAAGGTTACAGTTGAGGTTCCAGTTGAATTAGTTGGAACTGCTGCTGGTACAAGAGAAGGTGGAATCTTAGAACAAATACTTAGAGAAGTTGAAGTTGAATGTTTACCTACAAATATTCCAGATAAAATTGAAGTAGATGTTACAGAATTAAAAGTAGGACAATCTTTAAATATTGGAGAGGTAGATACTGGAGATATCACTATCTTAACTGATGCTAGTGAAACAGTTGCTACAGTAGTTGCTCCTGAAACAGCTTCAGCTGAGGATGCTGAAGAAGAAGAAATCACTGAACCAGAAGTAATCGGTGAAGAAGCAGAGGACGAAGAAGCAGAGTAATATTATTTGGTTTGAGGCGTAATCATTATGATTACGCCTTCTTTTAATTATGAGGGATAAATAAAATATATAGAGAATTAAGAGGTTTATTTTGGAGGGGTTATAATGAAGTTGGTAGTTGGTTTAGGAAATCCAGGGTTTAAATATGAAGCGACTCGCCATAATGTAGGTTTTATGGTCATTGATTATTTGGCTAAGGAGTGTAAAGAGGAGGTAAGTAGTAAAGAGAAGAAGGCTTTAGTTGCTAAAACCAGAATTGGTGGAGAGAAGGTTATTTTGGCTAAGCCCCAAACCTTTATGAATAATAGTGGTGAGGCAGTAAGAACCTTAGCAGATTATTATAATATCCAAGCAGAAGATATTCTTATAATTTATGATGATTTAGATTTGGAAGTAGGTCAAATTAGGTTAAAGCCTAAAGGTGGACATGGTGGGCATAATGGTATTCGCTCTATTATTAATCATTTAGGTACAAAAGAATTTAATAGATTGCGTGTAGGGATAGGTCGTCCTCTCTATGGAACAGTTGTTGATTATGTCTTAGGAAAGTTTAGTAAAGAAGAAGAGGATACTATAAAAGAAGCAATAAAGGAATCGGCTTCAGCTATTAATCTTTATCTAGAAACGGATTTGAATAAAGCGATGAATAAATATAATTAAATATATTATATCTTTAAACCTGAGAATATTCTCAGGTTTTTGTATATTTAAAATTGATTGGGCTATAATAATTAGAGGAATTTTATATAATTTCATTACCCCTGTTTAACTATAATTAATTTAGGAGTCAATTATGAATTTTGTATTTACAGGACTACTAGCTTCTTTCTTAGCTTTTATTATCAACCGTTACTTAGTATCTATAATTGGTAATCAAGCTATAATTTATATTATTCCCATAATAGAAGAAATTTTGAAGACAACTCTCTTCTATATATTTGGAGGTAATTTAATATTAGTTCATCTTATCTTTGGTATTATCGAAGGAATTTTTGATTATTTGAATAATAAGGTTGCTGCTCTATTAGCTGTGCTTAGCCATCTCTTATTTGCTTACATAACCTTGACTATTTGGAATCTCAGTAACATAGTATTGGCTATCTTAACAGCGTCACTTATCCATATGGCTTGGAATTATTTAATAGGGAGGTTCACAATATGAATGTTATTTATCGTTGTGATAAATGTCAAAAAATAATTGAACACCTTGAATTGGGAGATTTTAGTCAAGAAAGTCTAGGTTTAAACATCTTGACTGACCAAGAGAAAGAAGATATAATAAAAATGGAAAATGATACTGTATATATTAATTTGACCTGTGATGACTGTGCAGAAGATTATGACTGGTCAAGTGTTATTCATAATGATCAAATACATTAAAGACTTTGAAGGTAAGGGTCTTAGGTAAACCTAAGACCCTTTTATCTTATTTCATAATATTTTAATACTATATTAATTATATTAATTTTGTTTTAAAGGGGTAGATTTGGATGGGACAGAGTTTATTAAACTTGATGAATGGTCATATACAATTTGAGGATTTATTGACCTATTATCATTCAAAAGAAGAAGTAAAAATAATAGGATTAGATGATAGTAGTCAGAATTTCTTTCTTGCTAATCTTAAAAACAGATTAAATAGAGGTCTATTAATTGTTGCTTCTACTATGCAAAAAGCCGATGATATCTATGAAGATTTGACTAGATTAGTTTCAGAAGATGCAGTTTTACTATTTCCTAGATTGGAGATTTTGCCCCATGAATCCTTAGAGATTGAACAGAGTGTTAAGGCTGAAAGGCTAAGGGTTCTTAATAGTTTAGTTAATAATGAAGATAAGTTGATTGTAGCACCCATTCAGGCTTTATTAGAGGTTATTGTCCCCTATAAAGTGTATAAAGAGTGCTTAATTAATCTATCCTTAAATCAAGAATTAGATATACACCAGTTATCATCCTCTTTGGTAGAGATGGGTTATGAGAGAGTTGATATTATAGAGTCTAAGGGGCAGTTTAGTGTCAGAGGTGGAATAGTAGATTTTTATCCTTATACTGTTGATAACCCAATTAGAATAGAGTTATTTGGTGATGAGATTGAATCGATTCGTAATTTTGATCTAGGGACACAAATCTCTAAAGGTGAATTAAGTGAGGTAGAATTAGGACCAGCTACTGAGTTTATTATACCTAGAGATAAGATAGATATAGCTTTAAATCAAATGGAGAAGGATTTAGAGAAAGAATCTAAGAGTATGCCTAAAGAGGCTAGACAAAGAATTAAAGAAATTACAAATAATAACTTAGAGCAGATGAAGGAAGGTATTTACTTTCCAGAAGTTAGGCAATATTTAAATTATTTTTATCAACCTACTACCCTGCTAGATTATTTTAATGATATTATAATCTTTGATAATCCGATCAAATTGAAAGAAGCGGCTATTGAATTTCTGTCAAATATTAGTCAGAGCTATTCTAATTTGCTAAAACAAGGAAGAGTATTAGAGAGTTATAAGAATTTATTTATAGATTTTGGCCAGTTAATTTATAGGAAAGATAATTATAAACTATATCTGTCCCCTATCACTAAAGATATAGATTTTGTCGATACTAAATTTACTATAGAGTTTAATAGTAGAAGGTTAGAAGCATATCAGGGTAAAATTCAACTGTTTGTAGATAAGCTTAAAGGTTATTTTAATGATAATTATAAAATTGTAATTGGTTTATCAAGTAAGAGTAAAGCTAAAAAGTTAAAAGAAAGGTTACAAGAAGTAGATTTACCTGCAAAAGTTATATCTAACATTACAGATGAATTAAAATTAGGGAATATAGTTTTAACTGTAAATAATCTATCTAATGGATTTATCTTACCTGATATTAAATTTATCTTTTATACTGAAAATGAGATTTTTAAGAAGAATAAACGGAAAAGGAAGAGGGTCAAGGCCTTTGATCAGGGGGTCAAATTATCTTCGTTTACTGATTTAAAGCAAGGTGATTATGTTGTTCATGAGAATCATGGGATAGGTAAGTATTTAGGAATAAAAACTTTGACGGTACAAGGAAAGAATAAAGATTATCTTGTCTTATTATACGCCAAGGATGATAAATTATATATACCTACAGAACAAGTAGATTTGATTCAAAAGTATGTAGGTTTACAGGATAAAGAGCCAAAATTACATAAATTAGATGGGGATAGTTGGAATAAGGCAAAAGCTCGAGTTAAACAGTCTGTTGAAGAGATGGCTGAAGAGTTACTAGAATTATATGCTAAAAGAGAACTTCAAAGAGGATACTCTTTTGGAGAGGATACTATTTGGCAACAGGAGTTTGAAGAGGAGTTTCCATATCAAGAGACCCCGGATCAGATAAAGGCGATTGAAGCTGTCAAAGATGATATGGAATCTGAGCAGCCTATGGATAGATTGTTATGTGGTGATGTAGGCTATGGAAAGACAGAGGTCGCAATTAGAGCAATCTTTAAGGCTATTATGGATGGGAAACAGGCTGTATTCTTAGTTCCAACGACTATTTTAGCTCAACAACATTGGAATAACTTAGTTGACCGTTTTGCAGATTATCCTATTAATGTAGAGATGTTAAGTCGCTTTAGGACAGCTGCAGAGCAGAAGAGTACTATCGAGGGTTTAGCTGATGGAAGTGTAGATCTTGTAATAGGAACTCATAGATTATTATCTAGTGATATTAAATTTAAGGATTTAGGATTAGTAATAGTTGATGAAGAACAACGTTTTGGAGTAAAACAGAAAGAGAGGTTAAAGAGGTTAAAAGAGAGTGTTGATGTACTAACTTTGACTGCAACACCGATTCCACGAACATTACATATGTCTTTAGTTGGAGTTAGAGATATAAGTTTGATAGAGACTCCACCAGAGAATAGATATCCTATTCGTACCTTTGTAGGAAAATATGATGAGGATTTGATTCAAGATGCTATTCAAAGAGAGATAAATCGTGGAGGACAAGTTTACTTTGTACATAATCGGGTCAAAGATATTAGACAGATTGCAGCTCAAGTACAGCGCTTAGTTCCTGATGCTAGAGTAGCAATTGCACATGGTCAGATGAGTGAGTTGAAATTAGAAGAGCTAATGTTAGACTTTTTAGAAGGAAACTTTGATGTATTGGTCTGTACAACTATTATTGAAACAGGTATGGATATATCAAATGTAAATACAATTATTATTAATGAAGCAGATAAATTAGGTTTATCACAACTTTATCAACTGCGAGGTAGAGTTGGAAGAACCAATAGAATTGCCTATGCTTATTTATTATATAAGCCAGAAAAGATACTTTCTGAGATAGCTGAAAAGAGATTGAAGGCTATTAAAGAGTTTACTAATTTAGGATCAGGATTTAAGATTGCTATGAGGGATTTAGAGATTAGAGGAGCAGGAAATATATTAGGTCCTGAACAACATGGTCATATTGAAGCTATTGGATTCTCTTTATATTGTAAATTATTAGAAGAAGCTGTGAAGAACTTAAAGAATGAAGGAATAGAAGAAGAGGTAGAGATATCATTAGAGCTAAAGGTAGATGCTTATATACCTGATGAATATATCAGTGATTCCAGACAGAAGATTGAAGTATATAAGAAGATAGATGCTATTTCAGATATGGAAGAGTACAATCGATTAAAGGAAGAATTGAAAGATAGGTTTGGTGATTTAAAAGAAGAAGTAATAATTTTATTAGAATTGGCTAAAATTAAGGTAAAGGGAAGAGAAATCTACTTAGCACAAATCAAAGAAAAAGGTCAATTTTTGGAGCTACAATTTACTAAAAACCATTTTCTATCAGGGGAGAAGCTAATATCTATAATTCAAGAGTTTGATGGACTTAAATTTGTGGCAAGTAATGAAACTCAAATTAAGATATCTAATAAGAATTTAACTGATCAAGATAAAGTTAATTTAATATTAGATATATTAAATTTTTTATCACCTCAATAAAATTTCCAGAATTATTCAAGTGATTTTTTACATTAGTTGGTATAATAAGAATAAAATTTTCAAAGTAATTATATACTAATAGTGAGTGATAAGGAAATAAAACTATTAGGAGGTGACAATTACTTAGTATTCCTGCTTTTAGGATACTAAATAATTAAAAATGAAGGCAACTGGAATAGTACGTCGTATAGATGATTTAGGTAGAGTTGTAATTCCCAAAGAGATTAGAAGAACGATGAGAATTAGAGAGGGAGAGCCTTTAGAAATATTTGTAGATCGTGATGGTGAAGTGATTTTAAAGAAGTATTCTCCAATTGGTGAGTTAGGAGAATTTGCTCAAGAATATGTAGATTCTTTATCAGAGGTAACAGGACATATGGCATGTGTTTTAGATAGAGATGCTATCGTTGCAGTAGCTGGTGGTAAAAAGAATAAGTTTATTGATAAACCTGTTAGCTCAATTACAGAGGATGTAATGAATAGTGGGGAAATTAAGATTATCAATGAAAAAACAGAAGATATCTTCTGTGAGGGAATTTATGGAGAAGAAGAGAGCACATTTACGGCACAAGTTATAGTACCAATTATGATGGATGGCGATGCAATTGGTGCTGTTGTATTAGCCTCTAAAAAAGATGGAGCTGAGATGGCTGACTTAGAAGTTAAGTTAGCTAGTACAGCAGCTGGTTTTTTAGCAAAGCAAATGAAAAGTTAGTTTTCTGGTGGGCATATAGCTCACCTTTTTTATTTCAATTAACAATTCCTGTATTGGCAAGAATGTTTATAGGACGTTATAATTTTATTATATTGCGATATTTTTCAGACTTCACCCCCTAGCCACCTCTCCTACCTTAGGAGAAGCCAATTTTGCACGAAGTGGGGGATAGACCCGTAGAGGGATTAAGGGATGAGGTAGATATTTTAGAAATTAACTATCAATCATCACCTACACACTGAAGTAGAAAGTGTCGCTTTATCTTTATTTAGTATTGTTATCTACTTATTAGAATTGGTAAAATTGATTTTTTACTCTATAATAAAAGCCTAGGTAAAAGGGTAGCATAATTGGTGAAAATCTGTTATCATTAGTATTTGGAAGGAATAGTATTTGGGAAGGAAGATATAGTTGAGTAAAACAAAAAAAGATTCTTTATTAAAAGGAACAGCTATTTTAGCTACAGCTGGATTTATTAGTAAATTTTTAGGATTTATTTATAGAGCTTTTTTAGGAAGAGTTATTGGTGATCAAGGTTTTGGTCTTTATGAAAAGGCCTATCCTATCTACACTATGATTTTGACGATTTCTACAGTAGCTATTCCTATTGCTATTTCTAAGTTAATATCTGAAAAAAGAGCTGAAGAAAGGCATGATTTAGCTTATTATATATTTAAAGTGGCTTTAAGATTTAGTCTTGTTTTTGGTTTTTTGGCAAGTATATTAGTTGCAATCTTTGCTAAACTCCTTGCTAAATATCTGTTAGCTGATATTAGAGTTTATTACTCTATTTTAGCGATAGCACCAGCTATATTTGTAGTCTCAATTATGGCAACGTATCGGGGATATTTTCAGGGATGGCAACAGATGAAACCAACAGCAATTTCACAGGTTGTAGAGCAGATACTTAGGATGACAACAATGATTTTATTGGCTTACTTCCTCCTCCCTTATGGGGTGGAGTATGGTGCAGCTGGAGCAGCTTCAGGGGCATTTTTTGGAGCTATAGCAGGTCTTATTATTATTTTAATTATTTATTATAGATTTCAGAAGAAACATCAAGACAAGTTTGATGACTCGCCTGATAATCCCCCAGCCAAAGAAGTCCTAAATAAAATAGCTTCTCTTGCGATACCTGTAACTGTTGGTGCATTGATCTTGCCTCTAATGAGATTAATCGATGCAACCATGATTACACCTAGGTTGGAGGTAGCTGGTTTTAGCTTGGAGGAAGCAACGAGCTTATATGGGCAATTTAATGGAATGGCTATGACACTGGTGAGATTTCCTACGGTTATTGCTGCTTCTTTGGCAGTAAATTTGGTACCTGCCATTTCAGAAGCCTATGCCCTTGGTTCGGACAAGCTGGCTAAAAATAGAATTGCTAAAGCCTTTAAATTAAGTTTGTATGTATCTATTCCTGCTTCTATTGGTTTAATCACTTTAGCTGAACCATTATGTAGAGTTATTTTTGCAAATACACAAGCAGCAATCTCTTTACGTTATGTAGCTTTAGGGGTAGTTGCAGTCAGTCTACAACAGGTCAGTTCTAGTATGTTACAAGGGTTTGGTAAGCCTAGATTACCTGCTAAAAATCTCTTTTTTGGTGCTCTAGTCAATATTATTCTAAATTATACATTAACAGCTATACCTACTTTAGGAATTAGAGGTGCAGCATTAGGTACAGTAGCTGGATTCAGTGTTACAGCAATCTTGAACATGATAGCTGTCTTTAAGATAGTAAAGCCAGATTTTGATTATAATATATTATTAATTAAACCATTGTTAAGTAGTGGGTTGATGTTCTTAGCTATCTTCTTAACTTATAATATATTATCTTCTGCTGTACAATTTGAAGCTATTACTATTTTAGCAACAGTTATTATAGGGATGTTAACTTATGGTATAGCATTACTATTGACTTCTGCTATAAGGAAAGAGGATTTAAAGTTAGTACCCAAAATTGGAGTTAGATTAGCAGAATTTCTAGATAAATTAGGGTTAGTGAGGGGATAAAATGTTGCAGATACTTGGTTTGGGAGCTGGTGGATTAAAGCTATTGACTTTAGAGGCCTATCAAGTATTAAAGAAAGCTGATAAGGTTTATTTGCGTACTAAAGAGCATCCAGCAGTAGCAGATTTAGAGGAAGAAGGTATAGTTTTTGAAAGTTTTGACTATTTATATGAAAGATGTGAGAATTTTGATGAAGTTTATAAGGCTATAGCTAAGAAGATAATAAATTTAGTAAATAGTGGAGAGAATATTGTCTATGGGGTACCAGGGCATCCACTAGTAGCTGAAGATACAGTTCAAAAGATTACCAGTTATTTAGAGGATAGTGATTATCAAATTATTGCAGGACCAAGTTTTATAGATGCAATCTTCACCACTTTAGGAATTGACCCAATTACCGGTATTAAGATAATAGATGGATTGAATTTTACAGTTAGAGATTTAGAACCATCTATTGCCACTATTATCAGTCAGGTTTATAATCAAATGATAGCTTCTGAAGTGAAATTGACTCTGATGGAAATTTACCCTGATGATTTTATAGTGACAGTTATCAGAGGGGCAGGTCTTGCAGAGGAGAAGATAGAAGAGGTGCCTCTCTACCAATTAGATCGTTTAGATTGGATTGATCATCTAACTTCTATCTACTTACCAGTACATCAAGATAATAATAGAGAGTTTAATAGGTTATTAAAGATTATGGAGATCTTAAGAAGCCCTGAGGGTTGCCCTTGGGATTTAGAGCAAGATCATCATTCTTTAAAGAAGCACTTAATTGAAGAAGCCTATGAAGTCCTAGAAAGGATTGAAGAAGATGACCTGTGGGGAATGGCTAATGAGTTTGGAGATTTACTGTTACAGATAGTCTTTCATGCTCAAATAGCTAAAGAAGAAGGAACCTTTACTATTTATGATGTAATTGAAGAGATAAATGAAAAGATGATAAGGCGTCATCCTCATATCTTTGGTAAAGTTCAAGTTGAGGGTGCTTCTGAGGTAGTAGATAATTGGGAAGAGATTAAACGTCAAGAGAAGGCTGAAACAGGTCAAGAACAGATAGATTCTATTTTGGATACTGTTCCAATTCAGTTACCTGCTTTAATGCAAGCTCAAAAAATTCAATCTAAAGTAGCCAAAGTCGGTTTTGAATGGTCAGAAATTAATGGGGCTTTAGATAAGCTAGAAGAAGAGATGGCTGAGCTTAAAGCAGAGATAAAGAAAAATAATACCAAAGAAATTAAAGAAGAGTTTGGAGATTTATTATTCTCTCTAGTTAATATAGCCAAATTTTTAGATATAGATGCTGAGTCTAGTTTACGACAGACAATTAATAAATTTAAATATAGATTCAATTATATAGAAGAGAGAGTAGATGAGCAAAATAAAGAATTAACGGATTTCTCTTTAGAGGAATTAGACAAATTATGGGAGGAAGCTAAAGAGATTAGAGGGAGGAAATAAGATGTTGGAGATGCGAAGAACTATTAGTATCATGCTATTTTTATTATCTATATTTATACCAGTAACCGCTTATGGGCAAGCAGGGAATTTCGATGTTAATGCTAAGTCTGCTATTTTGATGGATGCTGAAAGTGGACAAGTATTATTTGCTAAGAATGAGCATTTGGAATTACCACCAGCTAGTATTACTAAAATCATGACAGCATTATTGGCCATGGAGGCTATTGATCGTGGTGATGTAGCTCTAGAGGATAAGGTTACAATTAGTGCTTTAGCAGAATCTATGGGTGGTTCACAGGTTTGGTTAGAAGCAGGAGAGAAGATGCCTTTAGAAGATTTATTAAAATCTATTTTGATTCCTTCAGCAAATGACGCTAGTGTAGCAGTGGCTGAATATATTGGTGGAACTGAGCATAACTTCGTTAGAATGATGAATCAGAAAGCTAAACAATTGGGAATGAACAATACACTGTTTGTTAATACAACTGGATTACCTGAAGAGCATGGTAATCATCACAGTAGTGCTTATGATATAGCAGTTATGGGAAGAGAATTGGTAAAACATAAACAGATCTTTAAATGGACTAGTCAGCGTTTGGCTTATATCAGAAATGGAAGCTACCCTATTTATACAACTAATGAGTTGCTTGGTCATTTTCCTGATGCCGATGGATTGAAGACGGGATGGACTGAAGAGGCAGGTTATTGTTTGGCAGGTACAGCTAGTCGTGGTGATTTGAGATTGATTGCAGTGGTAATGGGGACTGATAGTCCTAGTGGTAGAGTGGATGAAACTGCTAAATTATTAAACTATGGATTTAGAGCCTTTACCAAGGCTATTTTAATTAATTCTGGTATTGAAGTATCCACAGTAGAGGTCAAGAAAGGAAAGGAATTAGAAGTTCCTATTGAGACTGCTCAAAGTTTCTCAGCTATGATTGAAAGAGGAACTAAAGAGTTGGTTGAACAGGAAGTTGAGATTACTAAGGAGCTTGAAGCACCAGTTAAGAAGGGTGATAAGGTTGGAAAGTTAATCTTTAAGAAGGATGATAGAGTTTTAGGTGAGGTTGACTTAGTAGTTGCTAAGGAGGTTGAGAAGGCTGGATTCTTTACTTTAATCTGGCGATGGATAGTTGATTTTGTAATGGGGTTTTTTGAGAAGTAAATAATCTTTTAGTTTTAAGATACATCTTAAAGATTAAGGTGTATCTTTTTTCTTTTTGAAGGAATTATATTCTACTTAATTAAATTAAACATATAAATTCAATGATTATAAGGAGGTAATAATTATGATTATAGATTCTCACTTACATTTTGGTCAAATCAGAAAGTTCAATATGCCTCAAGAAATGCTATTAAAGTCATTAGAGAGATATAATATTGATTTTGGTATAGTTTCTAATATTGAGGGGTGTGAATTTGACTCTAAAATGGAATTTATTTTAGAAAAGCAATTATCACAGATGAGAGTTAATGTTAAGACTTTAGATTTAGTTAAGAGATATCTAAATAAATTAAAAGGGCAATTTTGGATTAAGCCTTATACTGAGAGCTTTACTAAAGAAGTAGCAGAATTTATGTTAGAGAATAAAGATTATTTTGTAGGTTTTAAAATGCATCCATACCATTCAAATATGAAGATCAGTGATGAGAGATGTAAAGAATATTTAGAGTTTGCTAATAAGCATGGTTTTAGCTTTGCTGTACATACTGCTGGAGATAATAATTCAGACCCTTATCATGTCTATCAAGTAGCCAAAGAATATCCTAATATTAATTTTATTATGGTACATATGGGGTTAGGGACAGATAATAGTAAAGCAATTGAACTGATAACTAAACTTGATAACCTCTATGGCGATGCTACTTGGGTAAATTTTGATAGAGTAGTTGAAGCTATAAAGAAGTGTGGTAGTGATAAGATATTATTTGGAACAGATGCTCCAATAGATGGAATAGATACTTACCAAAAGTATGAGGATATAATGAGAAGTAAGGGGATATTAACTGAAGAAGAGTATAATAATTTATTTGAATTAAACGCAAAAAGAATATTTAGATTAGATTAAAAAATCGGGGATTAATCCCCGATTTTTATTATTATTTAGGTTTACTCAATAACTTTGGAGCAAAATAATTAATCCCAATAGCTCCAAGAGGTGCTGTTAAGATAATCGACATTACTGCTAAGGCTAAGATTAGCTCCCCGTTAGGAACACCATTAGCTAAAGGTACTGCACCGATGGCAGCCTGTACAGTTGCTTTTGGAATATAAGCAATTACACAAAAAACTCTCTCTTTAAAATTAAGATAACTATTAGCTGTTGAGGCTAATACTCCTATACTTCTAGCAATCAATCCAAAGAATATCAATAGGATACCTAGCCATCCTGCATGTAAAGCTACTTGTACCTTAACAGCTGCTCCAATTAAGACAAATAAGAATATCTTAGCAGGAATCCATAATTTATTTAAAGCCAAAGATAGATTAGTAGCCATCTTTTTGTTCTTTTCCAATAACCAGTAGCCAATAGTCATTAGCCCTAATAAGCTAGCTATTTCTAAATAATCTCCTAAAATTGTAGTAAATATTGCTACAACTATCAAAATAATAGTTTGGTAGCTAAGGTCAAGTTTCTTATATCTTCTAAAGAATTTTTCTAAAAGATAGCCAATAAGCACCCCTAAGATAATTCCGCTGATAATTTTAATAGGGATTTTTGTTAAAATGTTAAATATCTGAACTTCACCATTCTTAAATAATTCTAAAAAGATACTAAAAATTGTAATAGCGAAGACATCGTCAATAGAAGCGCTTGCTAAGACTAGAGTTGGTACTTCCTTGTCCTTTCCTAAATTTTTCTCTATCAATTGTAGCATCGATGGTACAATCACAGCTGGTGAGACAGCTGCAATGATAAAGGCCAACATTCCAGCAGATTGCCAATTCAACTTAAAAATGTGGGTAGCTATTAAGAAGATGGCTAATCCTTCTAATAACCCAGGAATAAAACTAAGTTTAAAGGAAGTCTTTCCAATCTTCTTTAGAGTAGCTTTACTGATCCCTAATCCTGCTCTTAATAGAATAATAATCAATGCTAATTCTCTAATTTCTTGGGATATACCCATTAATTCTTGACTTAATAACCCATAGCCTGATGGTCCTAAGATAATTCCTGCCAATAACATCCCTAATAAGCTAGGTAGATTTAATCTTTCAAAGATAAATCCTAAAAATAGACCAACAATTAAAATTAAAGCAATACTTAATAACATTCTGAGTCCTCCTTGAAGTTATAATTGATGGTGAGAGCAAGAGATATTTATCACTTCATAGAAATAAATGGAAAATAAAAATAGCTTCTACTCCCTAGGGAGTAGAAGCTATTAGTCTAAAGACGGTTTTGATATATCAAGAATATCAAGGTAAGCCTCATCACCAATTTTATGTAATTTATGTTGCTATTATATTGGCTTTTCTGATTAAAGTCAAGGGTAGATTGAATAGAAGTGAAAGTAAGATGAGATACTATGCTTATAAAGGAGAGGGATTAGATGATGATGAGATTATTAAAGAGATGTGTTGTTTTTATAGTTATATTAAACTTAATAGGTTGTGGGCAACAAGGAACTCAGGGAGAAGAGCCTACAATTCAAGTTAAATTAGCTGATGGTAGGATAAATAAGATGAAAATAGAGGAATATATTGCAGGAGTAGTTGCAGGTGAGATGAAGAAAGGATGGGAGAAAAATGCTTATGCAGCCCAAGCTATTATTGCTAGGACCTTTACTCTAAAACGTTTAGAGGAGAATGGAAATAATACAATTAGTGCTAGGCATGAAGAGGCTCAAGCATATAGACCAGAGAATATAACCCCTGAAATTAGAGAAGCGATTAAGATGACTAGAGGGGAAGTAATTACTTATCAGGGTGAATATATTCAAGGGTGGTTTCATTCAAGTGCTGGAGGACAGACTACCAGTGCTAAAGCTGGCTTAGCTTATAAAGAAGCAGAGCCTCCCTATATTCATAGTGTAGAATCTCCAGATGGTTTAGCACCAGCCGATATTCAAGATTGGCAAGTAAGTGTTGGATTAGAAGAATTAGCAAAGGCTTTAGAAAGAGCTGGAGAGAAAATTGTACAGGTAAAAGATATTCAAGTGCTAAAAAGAGATGATACAGGAAGGATAGTTCAAATTGAGATTATATATGAACAGGGAAGTATGCAATTACATGGGGCGGAATTTAGAACTTTAATCGGTCCTGATAAACTAAAGTCTACATTAATTAAATCTATTGGAAGATCTGGAAATAGTTTTACCTTTAGTGGTAGTGGTTATGGGCATGGAGTAGGGATGAGTCAATGGGGTGCTTATAATATGGCGCAAAAAGGAAAGAAGGCAGAAGAGATAGTAAATTATTATTTTAAAGATGTGAAAATAGTAAAGAAATGGAATTAATTATTTTGACTATCTAAAAGAGGAATAGAAATATAATATATCGAATAATTAATAAAGATTTATTCTTCTTTTATGTTATTACCTAGAAAAGGAGGAGAGCTACAATGAGTGCTTCAGCAATTGGAATGCTTATCTTTGGTTCTGTAGTTCTTTATGGTGGATTAGGGTATTGTATCTATAGGTTTATTAAAGGAGAAAGAGAAAGAGGTTAATTCTGATATTAATGATTAGTTTATATCAGTAATTGGATCAGTCCAGTTACTGATTTTTTATTGCTTAAGCAAATAAAAGTTGGATAAATAGGTTTCAAGTTCTTAGTAATCCTTTTAAAATATCAATAAGGATTTATTGGAGAGGTTTATATAATATCTATCTTAGAAAGATTTAATATCTAAAATTATATAGATATTGATTATTTTAAATTATTTGCTAAAAACTATTCTTTTAGTGTAAAATATATAACGAGTAATTAAAAGAGAAGGAGAGATATTATGAGCTATAAAGTTAAGTACGAAGAATGGTTGAAGAGTGACTACTTTGATCAGCAGACAAAAGAAGAGTTAAAGTCAATAGCTGGCAATGAGAAGGAGATTGAGGAGAGATTTTATACCAGCTTAGATTTTGGGACTGGTGGTTTAAGAGGTATTATTGGAGCAGGTACTAATAGAATCAATAAGTATACTATTAGAAAAGCTACTCAAGGTTTGGCTAACTATATTGAGAAGAATGGTGATAAATCTAAAGGTGTAGTTATTTCCCATGATTCTAGACATAAATCAAGGGAGTTTTCAGTAGAGGCAGCTTTGGTCTTAGCAGCAAATGGAATCAAAGCCTATCTTTTTGATGATTTACGACCTACTCCAGAGTTATCTTTTGCAGTTAGAGAGCTAAAAGCTACTGCAGGGATTATGATAACAGCAAGCCATAATCCGCCAGAGTACAATGGTTATAAAGTATACTGGGAAGATGGAGCCCAAGTTGTGCCACCCCATGATAAAGGGATTATCGGAGAGGTTAATGCTATTGATAGCTTTGATAATGTTAAGACTATCTCTGAAGAAGAGGCTCGTCAAGCAGGTTTATTTGAGATTATCGCTCCTGAAATGGATGATAAGTATATCAAGACTTTAAAGGATTTATCTTTAAATCCTAAGGTTATCAAAGAGGTAGCTGATGACTTACATATTGTTTATACACCATTACATGGAACAGGAAATATGCCTGTACAGAGAGTTTTAGATGAATTAGGCTTTAAGAATCTTCATGTAGTAGCAGAGCAAGAGAAGCCTGATCCTGACTTCTCTACAGTATCTTATCCTAATCCAGAGGAGCCAGCAGTATTTGATTTAGGGATTGAATTGGCTGAAAAGAAGGGTGCAGAGTTGATTATGGCAACTGATCCTGATGCAGATCGTGTAGGTATTGCTGTTAAGGATACTAAGGGAGAATGGGTATTCTTAAATGGAAATCAAGTTGGAATCCTATTGACTGAGTATATTGTAAACTCTTTAGAAGAGGTGCCTGAGAATGGTGTAGTCATTAAAACTGTTGTAACTACAGAGATGATCAAGCCGATTGCTAAGAAGTATGGTCTTGATGTAATGGATACATTAACTGGATTTAAATATATTGGTGAAAAGATTAAAGAGTTTGAAGAAGGTAAGTATGATAAAGAGTATATCTTTGGATTTGAAGAAAGCTATGGATACTTATATGGAATTCATGCTCGTGATAAGGATGCGATAGTAGCTACTATGTTAATTGCAGAGATGGCGGCTTATTATAAATCCAAAAAGAGCTCAATCTATGAAGAGCTAATGAGAATGTATGAAGAGTATGGTTATTATAAAGCTGATTTGGAAGCAATTACTATGCCAGGAAAAGAAGGAAAAGAGAAGATTGCTGACCTACTCAAATCTTTAAGAGAAGATAGTCCAGAGGAGATTAATGGACAGAAGGTAGTAGTTATCAAGGATTACTTAGTAAGTAAGGAATATGATGTGGTTAATGGAGAAGAAAAAACTATCGATTTACCAGAATCTAATGTATTACAATTCTTATTAGAAGATGATAGCTTAGTAACAGTTAGACCATCTGGTACAGAACCAAAGATTAAGTTCTACTTCTCTGTTAGAGCAGATAGCAATCAAGCAGCAGATAAAAAATTATCTAGCTTAAAAGAGGCTGTAATGAAATTAATTGAAGAATAAAATTGTTTAAAGGAGAGGAGCTTTTTAAAAAGCTCCTTTTTATATTCAAATTTTTATAGTAGAGAATAAAAAATAACTTGACAAAATATTAGAAAAAATATACAATGTAATTGGAAGGGGTTCCAGAAGATTGTAAAGTTCAAATATAAGCATATAAGATTATAAAATTTACAGTGCTTTATTAAGCGATTATATTTTTTGAGTTTATTGGAAGTGGTTCCAAACTAGAGCAGTTATCTATAATTTAATAAGATATTCGTATAAGTATAATAAGGTATAGTTTTAATAAGATAAACGAGTAATAAGATAAAAACTGTATGAACATAATAGTTTGATAAAGTACATCCTAAATATTAAAAATAGTATTTAAGGGGGATTTGATGAAAAAAATATCTGTTTTTATCTTATTCGTTTTATTGGTTGGACTGTTTTTGACTGGATGTGGAGGTAAGCAAGAGGCTATCGATGGAAGAAAGATTAAATTAGAATTTTTCCAGAATAAGCAAGAAGCAGTAGAGACTTATGATTACTTAATCGCTAAATTTGAAAAGGAAAATCCTGATATTGATATTGAACAGAATTTTGTTCCTGAATCTGAAACAGTATTAAGATCTCGTTTAGCTAAAAATGATATACCAGAAGTGATGGGGCTTGGTGGAAATGCTATTTATGGTGAATTGGCTAAAGCAGGAATCTTAGCTTCTTTTTCTGATGATCCTAAACTTAAAGAAGTCCAAGAATCATATATAAGGATGTTGCAAGATTTACATGGTAGAGTAAACAATTATGGAATTCCTTATACATCAAATGCTAATACTGTTCTTTATAATAAAGATAAGTTTAAGGAATTGGGATTAGAGATTCCTAAGACATGGAATGAATTTATTGCTACGGCAGAAAAGATTAAAAGTGCTGGTGAAACTCCATTTTACTTAACGTTTAAGGATGCTTGGACTGCAATGATTCCTTGGAACTCTTTAGCTGCTAATTTACAAGGTGAAGATTTTATTAAGCAAAGAATAGTTGGTCAGACTACTTTTAAAGAACGATATGATGAGGTTGCAAAGAGATTATATTCTTTATTAGATTATGATCATAATGATAACTTTGGGATGGGTTATAATCAAGGAAACACAGCTTTTGCTAAAGGTAAGGCAGTAATGTATTTACAAGGGGTATGGGCAATTGGGTCAATTGAGCAAGCTAATCCAGATATTAAAATAGGGGCTTTTGCTCTTCCGGCAGTTAATAATGTAAGTGAGAACAAACTAGTTTCAGGGGTAGATACGGTATTAACAATGTCTGCTAAATTAGATGGTAAAGAGGCTGAAGCAGCTAAGAAATTTATTCACTTCTTATTAGAAAAAGAAAATGCTCAATATTATATTGATCAAGAGAGAACTTTCTCAACAGTTAAAGGAGTTTATCAGAATAACCCAATGGTAGATGATTTAAAACCATACTTTGAAAGTGGAAAAATAGCTGCGTTTCCAGATCACTATTATCCATCTGGAATGCAAGTGCCTAACTTAGTTCAAGAGTTCTTATTAAATGGTGATGTTGGTGCATTCTTAGATAAATTAGATAATGAATGGGATAAGGTATATTCTAGACAATAAATGGAGATAAAGCTTTGCTTTATCTCCATAGTTGACAGTGTACAGTTGATGGTTGATAGTTAAAAACAAAAATTTACAATCTGGATATTTTGTAAAAATTTTTAGAACTTAACTGTAAACTGTCAACTATTATTGAGGGGGGATTAAGTTGCTAAAAAAAAATACTAAAGCATTTTATTTGATGGCAATTCCAGCATTGGTATTATTCTTTGCTTTTCATACTCTTCCAGCTTTAACTGGACTTTTTTATAGTTTTACTAATTGGAGAGGTTATGGGACTTGGGAATTTGTAGGATTAAAAAATTATATTAATTTATTCAAGGATGCTCGTGCTTTAGATTCTTATCTCTTTACTTTTAAATTTGCGATTGTAGCTACTATTTTAGTGAATGTTATCAGTTTGGCAATTGCTATAGGTTTGAATGCTAAAATTAAATTTAAGACTACCTTACGAGCAATTTACTTTATACCCAATATTTTAAGTGTTTTAATTGTTGGCTATATCTTTAATTATATCTTCACTTTTTTTCTACCTGATATAGCACAAGTATTAGGAATTAATGCTTTAACTAAGAGTATTTTAGGAAATCCTGATTTAGCTTGGGTTGGTGTAGTAATTTTGGCAGTATGGCAAGCTTGTGGATTTAATACTTTGTTATACTTATCTGGTTTACAAACAATTGATGACACTTTATATGAAGCAGGTAGTATTGATGGTGCAAACAAGTGGCAGCAATTTAAAGCTATTACATTTCCACTAATCGCTCCTTTTTTTACTATTAATATGGTTTTAGCAATGAAGAGTTTTTTAATGGTATTTGATCATGTTGTAGCCTTAACAGGTGGTGGACCAGGTCGCTCTACAGAATCAATCTCCCTATTAATTTATAATGGAGGATTTGCAGGTGGAGAGTTTGCTTACCAGACAGCTAATGCAGTTATCTATTTTATTGTTATTTTGGTAATTTCAGTTTTCCAAATGAAAGTTCTACAAAAGAGGGAGGTAGAGGTATAATGACTAGTCAAGAAGGAATTGCTTTAGAGACTAACCACAAAAGAAAAAAATCACTATCATTAATAAAATTTTTTAAAAATAAAGATACAAATTGGACGACTACAATTTTATTATTAATCGGTTCTCTAATAATTTTGTTTCCTCTTTATTTAACTCTAACTGTTGCTTTAAAGAGTCCACAACAATTGGCTCAGTCTTTACTTGCCTTCCCTAAAGAGCTTCATTGGGAAAATTTCAGTAAAGCGATGAAATTAACCCATTATTTTCGCAGTTTTAAAAATAGTAGTTTAATTGCTGTTCCAACTGTCTTTATAACATTATTAACCAATTCAATGGTTGCTTATGCTATTGCTAGAAATATGGATAAAAAGTTCTTTAGATTTCTTTATTATTACTTTATTGCTGCGATGTTTATTCCTTTCCCAATTATTATGTTACCTATTGTAAAAGAGATGAGTTTCTTAGGATTAGATAATAGACTGGGATTAACTATCTTATATATTGTTTATGGTTTATCACTTAATATCTTTATTTATATTGGTTATATTAGATCTCTTCCGATATCTTTAGAGGAAGCAGCAATTATAGATGGAGCTAATACATGGCAAATTTTTTGGAAGGTTATCTTCCCATTATTAAAGCCTATTAATGCTACTATAGGAATTTTAACTGCTTTATGGGCTTGGAATGACTTTATGTTACCATTAATTATATTAAATGACCGTGAATTAATGACATTACCATTAGTTCAATATGTCTTTCAATCCCAATTTAGTACAGATTATAATTTAGCTTTTGCTTCGTATATTTTGGCATTGGCACCAATGTTGCTTGTTTATATCTTTGCTCAAAAATGGATTATTAGCGGTGTAATGAGAGGTTCAGTTAAAGGTTAAAAAGGAGGAAATAGTGATGGAAAGAAAGTGGTGGCATGAATCAGTAATATATCAAATTTATCCACGTAGTTTTAAGGACACAACAGGTAATGGAGTTGGAGATTTACGTGGCATTATTGAAAAGTTAGATTACTTAGAGGAACTTGGTATTGATGCAATCTGGTTATCTCCAGTTTATAAATCACCAATGGATGATAATGGTTATGATATCTCTGATTATCAAGATATTGCTCCAGAATTTGGAACGATGGTTGATATGGAAGAATTGATAAGTAAGGCACAAGAACATGGTATTCGTATTATAATGGATTTAGTTGTTAACCATACATCTGATGAACATCCTTGGTTTATTGAAGCTAGAAAGTCTAAAGATAACCCCTATCGTGATTATTATATTTGGCGCGATCCTAAAGATGGAGATGTGCCTAATGGATTGCAGTCGGCTTTTAGTGGTTCAGCTTGGGAGTATGATGAAGAGACAGGTCAATATTATTTACATCTATTTGGTAAGAAACAGCCTGATTTGAATTGGCAAAATCCTAAATTAAGAGAAGAGATTTATGATATGATGAATTTCTGGCTAGAAAAAGGAATTGGTGGATTTCGAATGGATGTAATTGATTTAATTGGTAAAGAAGTCGATAAAGAGATTACTGGAAATGGCTCAAAACTGCATGACTTCTTACAAGAGGTGAATCGAGAAACCTTTGGAAACTATGATGTCTTGACAGTAGGAGAGACTTGGGGGGCGACTCCAGAGATTGCTAAATTATATTCTAATCCTAAACGTAATGAATTATCAATGGTCTTTCAATTTGAGCATATGACACTTGATTGGGATGAAAAGGAAGGTAAATGGCGTCCGAAAGAATTAGATTTTAAGAAATTAAAGCAGGTTTTAAGTAAATGGCAGACTGAGCTAAAAGGTGAAGGATGGAATTCATTATTTTGGAATAATCATGACCTACCTCGTATTGTATCACGTTGGGGTAATGACAAGGAATACCGTGTAGAATCAGCTAAAATGTTGGCTACATTATTACATTTTATGCAGGGGACTCCTTATATTTATCAAGGTGAAGAGATTGGTATGACTAATGTTAAATATGAGTCAATTGATGACTATAATGACCTTGAAATCTTAAACTTCTACCGTGATAATATTAAAAAAGGTTATACCCATGAAGAGATGATGGAAGCAATTTGGAAGAATGGACGGGATAATGCCAGAACTCCAATGCAGTGGGATGATACTAAAAATGCTGGCTTTACTACAGGAGAGCCATGGCTAAGGGTTAACCCTAATTATAAAGGGATAAATGTTGAAAATGCATTAAAAGATTCAGATTCTATATTTTATTATTATAAAAAGTTAATCCAATTAAGAAAAGAAAATGATATTATTATATATGGAGATTATCAATTATTATTAGAAGATGATGAGCAAATTTTTTCCTATACAAGGACTTTAGATGATGAAATGTTATTAATTATAGTTAATTTTTATGAAGAGAAGGTTGAGTTTGTATTGCCTGAAGAAATTACTTTTGATAGTAAGGAGTTATTGATTAGTAATTATAAAGTTGATGAGGGAGAAAGTATTAATAAATTAGAACTTAGACCTTATGAGGCTAGAGTTTATAAGTTAAAATAATTAGTATAATAGTTGTATAAAAATTAATTTAGATTTTTAATATTTAAAGAAGTATGATATTTAATAAGTTAATAGTTCCATATATATGGAACTATTAACTTATTTTTAGAGATAAATATTAGAATCAATGTTCTTCTGTAAAGTTAATGATGTAGTTGTAAATTAATAAAAATTGATATATGATAAATAGAAGAATTAATAATATTATTTTAGTGAGGGGTTAAAGATGTCTAAAGTTACTATATATGATGTTGCTAAAGTTGCAGGGGTAGGTGTTGGAACTGTTTCAAGAGTACTAAATGCTAGCGATAATGTAAGTGATAAGACTAGACAAAAGGTCTTAAAGGTAATGGAAGAATTAAATTATCGACCAAATGCTATGGCAAGAGGATTAGCATTACAAAAGACAAATTCTATTGGGATTATGGTTCCTAATTTTGTTGGTCACTTTTTTGTGGAGGTTTTGCAAGGTGTACAAAAAGCACTTGATTTTCATAATATGGATTTAGTACTTTTTAAAGTAGATAAGAAGTACAAAGAGAAGTATATTGAGAGTGTTATAGATGCTCAAAGAGTTGATGGTGTTTTAGGTATTACCTTAGATATGACTGAGGAAGAGGTAGCTAAATTTCAAGATGCTAAACTACCTTTAGTACTGGTAGATGATTTTAGAGAAGAGGTTAGTTCCATTGCAGTTGATGATATTGCAGGAAGTAAAAAAGCTATAGAATATTTATTAGATTTAGGTCATAGAAAGATTGCATTTTTAGATGGTCCTTTAGGTAGTATTCATGGTTTTAAAAGATTAAAAGGAGTAGAACTAGCTTTTAAGGAAGCAGGATTAAAATTTGATCATAACTTATTAAAGACTGGTGATTTTAATATGGAATCGGGATATAATTTGATGAAAGAAATACTAGAACTAAACAGTGATGAAATACCTACAGCTATATTTGCTGCCTCTGATAATCAAGCTATTGGTGCACTTAAAGCTATAGAGGATGCTGGTCTAAAAGTTCCAGAGGATTTTGCTTTAATAGGTTATGATGATATAGAGTTAGCCAAATATTTGAATTTAACTACTATTAGTCAGCCAATGACTAAAATGGGTAAAATGGGCATAGATATTTTAATAGGTGAAATCTCATCTGATAAAAAAGAATTAACTCATAGGGTTATAGAGCCCGAGTTAGTTATAAGGAAATCTTGCTAAATAAAGTAATAATTATAGATTGATAGCATATAATTAAATATAATCTGTGTTTTATTGGTGAATCTACTTAGTCTGATTAATTGGTATATTATAAAATAAATCCTTGTCACTCAAAAAAAAATATGTTATAATGAACTAAAATAAGTAAAACAAGCAAATAATAAGTATAAGATCATAAGAATATAAGAACTTGTTACACCTGCAATAGGAGTAGTAGGTTCTTTTTGTTATAATTATTACGCAAGCGGTTGCGAAATTATTTTTGGAGTTTGCTCAAGCGCTTGCGTAATCTATGAGGTGGGTATTATGAGTATTACTATGAAAGATATTGCATCAATACTTGGTGTATCAGAATCTACTGTTTCCCGTGCTATTAATAATAAACCAGGGGTAGGAGAAGAAACAAAGAAGAAGATATTGGATGTTGCTAAAAGATATAATTATCAGCCTAATTTATTGGCCCGTAATTTGGCTAGACAAGAGAGTAATATGATAGGTTTAATCTTACCTGATATTTCGAGTTTATTTTATTCTGAGGTAACTCGTGCCATTCAGGATGTTGCTACTAAGAATGATTATCAAGTTATAGTCTGTAATACTGATGGTGATGAAGAGAGAGAAGCTGCTTACATAGAGTGGTTACAAGGAAATAAGATAGCAGGTATTATCTTTTTAGGTGATGGTCTAGCAAATAATAAGATTATTAACTTAGGATTATCAGGTTATCCCATTGTATTGGCTAATCGATTGGTAGAGGAAGTTATGCTGCCTTCGGTAATCATTGATAATAATACAGGTGCTTTTGAAGCTACCAAGCATTTATTGGAGAAGGGGCATAAAAGAATTGCTTTAATAAATGGTCCTAAAGATAATTTGGTATCACAAAATCGTTTGCAAGGATATCGTCAAGCCCTTAAAGAGTATAGTCTAGATTATGACCCTAAGTTAATTGTTAATAAAGATTGGAGTAGAGAGTGTGGTTATCAAGGATTTTTAGAATTATTGGACTTAGAAGAGCCACCAACTGCTATTTTTGCAGCCAATGATTTAATTGCTGTAGGAGTAATTGATGCAATTAAAATGGGAGGATATCTAATCCCTGAGGAGATAGCTGTGGTAGGTTTTGAAGATACTATTGTAACTTCTATAATTGAACCATCACTAACTACTGTGGCACAACCAATGTATGAACTTGGTGCTAATTCAGCTAAGAAATTATTTTCTTTGATTGAAGATGAAGATATTAAAGAAAATATAGAGATATTAACAAGTAAATTAATTGTTAGAAAGTCTACTTAAATATATATTACAAACTACAAGGAGGAATTTTAAATGGCTAAGGTAACTTTAAAGAATATTGATAAGATTTATCCAAATGGATTTCAAGCTGTTTACGATGCAAATATTGAGATTCAAGACAAAGAATTTATGGTGTTTGTTGGACCATCTGGATGTGCTAAGTCAACAACTTTGAGAATGATTGCTGGTCTAGAAGAGATATCTGGTGGAGAGCTTTATATTGGGGATACTTTAGTAAATGATGTTGCTCCAAAAGATAGAGATATTGCAATGGTATTTCAAAATTATGCGTTGTATCCACATATGAATGTATATGATAACATGGCATTTGGACTTAAATTAAGAAAGTTTGATAGTGAAGAGATTGATAGAAGAGTTAAGGAAGCTGCAAAAGTATTAGGAATTGAATCTTTATTAGACAGAAAACCTAAAGAATTATCTGGTGGGCAACGTCAACGTGTTGCTATGGGGCGTGCTATCGTACGTGAACCAAAAGTATTCTTAATGGATGAGCCATTATCCAACTTGGATGCTAAACTAAGAGTACAGATGAGAGCTGAGTTAAGTAAGTTACATGAAAGATTACAAACAACTACTATTTATGTAACTCATGATCAGGTTGAAGCGATGACTTTGGCAGATCGTATCGTTGTAATGAAAGATGGGGTTATTCAGCAAATTGATGATCCAATTACTCTTTATAACCAACCAAATAATATGTTTGTAGCAGGATTTATTGGTAGCCCTGCGATGAACTTTTTAGATGCTAAGATTGAAGCAAAAGGTGATGAGTTAGTGTTAACAGGAAAAGGATTTGAATTAACTATTCCTGATAATATGTCTCAAGCTATGAAAGAATTACAGACTTATGTTGGTAAAGAGGTTGTATTTGGAATTCGTCCAGAAGATATTATGGACCCTGCAATTACAGAAGCTAATGAAAATGTAGATACTGTAGAAGCTACAGTGGAAGTTATTGAGCCAATGGGTTCTGAAACTCACTTACATCTTAGTATTGGAGATAGAACTATCGTAGCTATTGTAGATCCTCAAAGTGAAGCTAAAGTTGGAGATGTAATAAAGATTGGATTTGACCTTCAAAAGATGCATATCTTTGATGCTGAAACTGAAGAAGCAATTATTTAATTTGAATATAGTTAGATTAATCGTAGGAGAATCCTCTCCTGCGATTTTTTATATAATAAGTAATAGGAAGATAAATTTGCTATTTACTCATTATTAAAGTATTTCAATATCTCTATTAACCTTTAATATTTATATAATAAAAATTTAATTATTACAATAGGAGTATCATATCAGTAGATCTTTAGATTCACATAAATATTAAATTTTTAATTTATTAGATTAAAATTTTTAATATTTAGATAGAATAATAATAGTTAATATATATTGGTTAGAACTATTATCTATTAAATTTATTAAGGGGTGACTTTATGAGAAGTAGAAAAGGTGAGTTTGATCAATTTATTGACTGTAGATATGATGAAGAATTGGATAATTGGATTACACAGCAGAATGATTTTGATTCTACTTCTAAAGTTCAGAAAGCTGCTCTAGAGAGTATTACAGAAAAATATAAATATGATCTCCCTTGGAATGATGACTATTATCCTTTTTAAAAGCTTTCAGTTTTTAACTGAAAGCTTTTATTTTTGGTAGCTTAAGTTAATGAATAGATTGATTTGCTATTTCATAAATATTAATTAGATTCAAGTAGAGTCTACTGAATTAATATGATTAAGGAGGAGATCAAATGGTAGATAATAAAGAACAGAAGCTAACCTTATCAAATAGAGAGCAATTAGAATTGACAGGTGTGACTGAGGTTATTAATTTCACTGAAGATGAGATTACATTAGAGAGTAACTTAGGTAATTTAGCAATTTTAGGGGAGAATCTACATGTAAAGCATCTGGATTTAGAGAATTCACAATTGATTGTAACTGGATATGTAACGGAATTAAGATATGATCAAGAAGGAAAGGCAGAAAACTTTATCAAACGATTATTTAAATAATTATTTATCTCTTTGAGTCGAGATTAGGAGGTGATAGGATGGTTTCTTTGAGGTTGCAATTCTTTACATTCTTAAATATGGTAATTATTGGAATTTTGGTAGGAGTTATATTTGATTTTTATCGAGTCTTAAGGTGGCAGACTAATCCTAAAAAGTTTACTACTGATGTATTTGATTTATTATTTGCAATTATAGTTACTATAATCATTTTTATAGCTTTAGTTTATAGTAATGGAGGTGTAATAAGAATATATGTCTTTTTGGGTGTTATTCTAGGACAAATAATTTATTATTGGCTATTTAGTTATTATATTATTCTAGTATTTGCAAAATTTATTGAATTTATCTATTTTATTTTCTGCAAAATTAAGGATTTTACTCTATCAATCTATAATAACATTAAGAAAATAATTATAAGAATGCGGAATTGGATAAAAATAAGATTTGAGAAGTGATGCAGGAATGATATCAGTTATGGAGAAAAAGTTAATACTATATTCAGCATTAATAAGGTGGGATTTAATTAATTATGGAAAAGTATAATATAAGAAGGAAGAAGAGTAAGAGTCCTTCTAAAACGATTAAACTAAGACGTTTAGTATTGATTGTAGTCTTGTTCTGTTTCTTTGCTATCCTCTATAATTTTTATCAAGGAAATCAAGAGAAGAAGATAATGGAGGCTAAGGTTTTAGCCTTAAAAGATGAGATTAGTCAATTAAAGACAAGTAAAGAGGAGCTAGAGAATCAAATAAAGCATATTAACTCTAAAGATTTTATTGAAAAAATTGCCAGAGAAGAGTTGGGTTTAGTTAGAAAAGGAGAAATTCTTTATATAATTGTAGATGAATAGATTTAATATTGAGTTTAAGTTTAAGGTGGAATTTTAACTAAAGGTATAGCTATTATACTTAAACTCAACTTCAATCTTAATTATGACAGGAGGGAGTTAAGTGAAGTTTAATATAGAGAAGGAATTAGCAAAAGAGTTGAATCTAAAGGTTGGACAAGTTCAAAGAACAGTTGATTTATTTGATGAAGGAAATACTATCCCCTTTATTGCTAGATATAGAAAAGAGGTTACTGGTAGTTTAAATGAAGAGCAGTTAAGAGAGTTAGTAGAGAGATTGGATTATTTACGAAGGCTTGAAGGAAGAAAAGAAGAGGTTATTAATTCAATTGATAAGCAAGATAAATTAACTGAAGAGTTAGAAATTAAAATTAGACAAGCCACCCAATTACAAGAGGTTGAGGATTTGTATCGACCATATAAGCAAAAGAGAATGACCAGAGCAACAAAAGCAAAAGAGAGAGGGCTAGAACCTTTAGCAGATCTTTTCTTAAAACAAGAGCTAACTTCTGGCAATGTGCAGGATTTAGCTAAAAAGTATGTAGATTTGGAGAAAGAATTGGAGAGTATTGAAGATGTATTGCAAGGTGTTAGAGATATTATAGCTGAGTACATAGCTGATGATCCATACAGTAGAAAGACAGCTAGAAAATTAACCTTTGAATATGGAAGTTTAGTCTCTGAAAGCAAGGTTGAAGAGAGAACGGATTATGAAATATATTATGATTATCAAGAAGGTATAAAGAAGGTTCGTCCTCATAGTACTTTAGCTATTAATCGTGGAGAGAAGGAAGATGTTTTAAGGGTCAAAGTGGCTACTGCTGATGAGAATATTATAGATAAATTAAAGCAGAACTTTATCTTGCAAGAATCGATCTTTACAGAAGAGATAGAAGAAGCTATTATTGATGGTTATAACAGATTGATTGCTCCTGCTATTGAAAGAGAGGTAAGAAACCATCTAACAGAGTTAGCTGAAGAGCATGCAATCAATGTGTTTGCAAAGAATTTAAGAAATTTACTATTACAGCCACCTTTATCTAAAGTAAGAGTAATGGCAATTGATCCTGGCTTTAGAACAGGTTCTAAGATAAGTGTATTAGATGAGTTTGGTAATTTTATATCTTATGATACAATCTATCCCCACCCTCCTCAAAAGAGATGGGATGAAGCAAAAGAGAAGTTAAATGCTTTGGTTAAAGAGTATAATATAGATATAATTGCCATTGGAAATGGAACAGCTTCTCGAGAGACAGAGAGTTTAGTTGTTGAACTGATTGGAGAGTTATCACAGGAATTAAAGTATATTATTGTTAATGAAGCAGGGGCATCGGTTTATTCTGCTTCAAAATTAGCTGTTAAGGAATTTCCTCATTTAGATGTATCGATAAGAGGTGCAATCTCTATTGGTCGGAGGCTACAAGATCCTTTAGCAGAATTGGTTAAGATTGCTCCTAAGCATTTAGGGGTAGGAATGTATCAGCATGATGTAACAGAATCAAAATTGGAAGAATCTCTAAAAGATGTAGTAGAATCTGTTGTAAACTATGTAGGAGTCGACTTAAATACAGCATCTAGTGCCTTATTAGAATATGTTTCTGGAATTAATTCTAATGTGGCTAAGAATATAATAAAATATAGAGAAGAGAATGGGAAGTTTAAAAGTAGAGATGAATTAAAAGATGTTTATCGCTTAGGACCTAAGACATTTACTCAAGCTGCAGGATTTTTAAAGATTAGAGAAGGTGAGAATCTTCTAGATCGAACATCTATACACCCAGAGTCCTATCATATAGCTGAGAAATTATTACGTAAATTGGATTTTCAGTTAGAGGACTTATCAAAGAAGGAAGCATTAAAGAACTTGCAAGCTAAGATAAAATCTTTAGATTTGGATAAATTAGTTGAAGAACTAGAAGTTGGTTTACCAACATTAAAGGATATAATCTCGTCTTTATTAAAGCCTGATCGTGACCCACGAGAAGATTTGCCTAAACCTATTTTTAGAACTGATGTTCTTAAGTTTGAAGATTTGGAAGTGGGCATGGTATTGCAAGGTACAGTACGTAATGTAGTAGATTTTGGTGCTTTTGTTGATATTGGTGTAAAACAAGATGGGTTAGTTCATATTTCCCAATTAAGTGATAAGTATATTAAAAACCCTTTAGATGTTGTAGCAGTAGGAGATATTGTTAGTGTTTCGATTTTAGAAGTTGATGCTGAGAGAGGAAGAATATCACTAACCATGAACTTTTAAACTGTTTGACACTTGACAGATGATAGGATATAATGTAAGGGATTAATATACTTATAAACACATAAAATCTTATGAGGAGGAATTTTTTTAGCATGTCAATTGAGGTTGGAAGTATTGTAAAAGGGGTAGTGACTGGGATCACCAAATTTGGAGCTTTTGTTGAATTAGATGGAGGTGAGAGCGGTCTAGTTCATATCTCTGAAGTAGCTGATGCTTATGTTAAAGATGTTAATAATTATTTAAAGCTTAATGAAGAAGTTAATGTTAAGGTAATTTCTATTGGAAAAGATGGTAAAATAGGATTATCTATTAAACAACTATCTGAAGCTAATAAAAAAACTAAGTTCACTCAGCCACCTAAAAAGTCTTTTGATGATATGATGAGTGACTTTTTGAAAGAAAGTAGTGAAAAACAACAAGATTTAAGACGTAGCTTAGATAAAAAAAGTGGTAATATAAGATAAATATAAATTATTATAAATCAGTAGATTTTTAATAATGGGTAATTATTATTATAATTTATAATAGTAATGTATAAATATATTTAAGTAATATATTTATTGTATATAAAATTTACTGACATGACTGTTATTAAACACCCTCAATCATTGGGGGTGTTTATTTATATTAGCTAGGGAAGAATAGATTATTATAATTATCAAAGGAGTGATTTGATGGCTTATACTCAGAAAGATTTAGAGATATTAGAGAAACAATTAGGGCGTAAACCAAGAAATTTAGTTGATATTATTAAAAGATGTAAAGATGAAAGCCCACAAGTGGTAGTAACTGCACCTATTTTGGATAAAGGGGATAGTGTAGGTATCTTTCCAACTACATTGTGGTTAACCTGTCCAGAGTTAAATTATAGAATTGGAAAATTAGAGAGTAAGGGTCTGGTACAAGAGGTTCAAAATAAGATCTTAGGTAACAAGAAATTATCCAAGAGGTTAGAGGAAGCTCACCAAGATTATGCTAATTATAGATTAGATTTGGTTGATGAGGTTAGGTTAAAAGATTTAAAGGAGAATAACCCAGGACAATATAAGGTTTTAAAAGAATCTGGAGTAGGTGGTATTTTAGAATTTGAAGGGATTAAGTGCTTACATACACATTTTGCTCATTATTTAGTTGATAGGAAGAACCCAGTAGGAGAGATAGTAGCTGAATTATTAGAAGAAGAATATGGAGAGGTTGAACCTGAAGAATGTTGCATGAAAGAAAGCTTTGAGGAGGAATAGAGATGAGGGTAGGTGCAATTGATATTGGAACAAATTCAGTCCGACTATTAATTGCTGAGCAAGCTAATAATGGATTGAATAAATTAGTCAGTGAGCTAAGAACACCTAGATTAGGTGAAGGGATTCATCAGAATGGATATTTAAAAAAGGAAGCTATCCTAAGAACTATTAAGGTTTTAAGAGAGTATAAAGAGATAATCAATAATTATAACGCTGAAGTTGTAGCAATAGCAACTAGTGCTGTTAGAGATGCTAAAAATCAGGATATATTCTTAAAGAGGGTTAAAGAGGAGACTGGGATAGATATAAAGGTGATTAAAGGGACTGAAGAGGCTAGATTATCTTATTTGGGAGTTGTATCAGCTATTGAAGATTTAGAAAATCAGGTTCTAGTTATTGATATTGGTGGTGGAAGTACAGAATTTATTTTTGGTAAATATAAAGATATAATGGAATTTAATAGCATCAATCTTGGAGCTGTTAGATTAACAGAGAGTTATGGTGAACATCTTAAAGAGATGAAAAGAGAAGCTAAGGATATGCTTGTTGATCTGTTAAAGGATAAGAATGTAGAACAACTAATAGGGGTTGGGGGAACTGTAACTACTTTGGTATCAATTAGAGAAGCATTAGAGGTATATGATTATAGTATAGTGCATGGTTCTGACCTATCTAAAGAAGAAATTATACAGATATTAGATGATTTAAGTTCATTATCTTTAGAAGAGAGAAAAGAGGTAATAGGCTTAGATGCTAAGCGGGCAGATATAATCTTAGGGGGGATAGTTATATTATTAGAGATAATGGAGCAGAGTAAACAAGATATAGTTAAGGTGAGTGATGATAGTATTTTAGAAGGTGTAGTAATAGATACTCTTAATTAAATTTAAAATAGTATAATTGAGTATATAATAGATATTAGAAGTAATAACTATATATTTTGATTTAAAGCTACTATTTAAGTATAAATATATTTGACCAATAGTCGTATATATAATATAATAGCTATTGTCGTTTGAGGAAATTGTCTTCAAACAGATGATTTGCCGAGGTGGCGGAATAGGCAGACGCACCGGACTTAAAATCCGGTGGGATTTAACTCCCGTGTCGGTTCGAGTCCGACCCTCGGTACCATTTTTAATTAAATATTGTCGCGGGGTGGAGCAGCTGGTAGCTCGTCGGGCTCATAACCCGAAGGTCGTTGGTTCAAATCCAGCCCCCGCAACCAAAATGAAGATTTTATAATATGGCGGTGTAGCTCAGTTGGCTAGAGCATACGGTTCATACCCGTAGAGTCGGGGGTTCAAATCCCTCCGCCGCTACCAAATTTGAATTTAATAAACGTATACATATAGATAAAAGACACTATCTCTTAGATAGTGTCTTTTTTAGTATATATTTATTTATATTAGTGTATAAAATCACAAATTAACCTAAAAGAATATATTCAAATCTCTATTTTTAGGAAAATTATGGTAACCAATAGATTTTATTGTCTAAATTTTTTGAACGATTATCTCTGTTTATCGACAAAATTTCCTCTTTATAAGATGTATAATAAAGATAAATTTTACAATTTATGTAATAAAGAGGAGGGGTTGTTTTGGGAAGTTTAGAATTACCTATTTATCAGAGAAAAAGCGATTTTAAGAATAAAGAATCTAAAAAGAGTTCTTTTTTTATAACTTTAAACAGTATACCTTATATGAATCTAACATTATTCTTAATCGCTTTTCTATTTGGACGAGCTATTATCTTAGATGGATTGACACCTTTTGGATTTATCTATTTTGCACTCTTTTTATATCAGGTTAAAAAGAAGATAACAGATGTGTCAAGATTATTGTTTATATTTAGTGGTGTAGTTATAGGATATGTTGTCCAGTTGGAATTTTTAGCTACTAAGTATATTGTTAGTATGATTTTATTATTGATAGCTAGCAATTATTTAAAGGATTTTAAGCCATTAAAATACTCGATGGTGGCAGGCTTAATTGTTTTTCTATGTCAGATTCCCGAGATATTAATCAGTTCTTCTACGGCAGATATAATCTTGGTTATTTCTGAAGTTCTGTTGATATTTTTAATGACTTTATTATCTTTGAGAATATTGCCAGACTTTTTAATTTATTTAGAGAACAAGAGTCAAAAGAATATAATGATTTTAATCTTTGCTATTATAGTAATTGCATTATCAATTGGAGGCTTACCTGTTGAAGAGATTGCTTCTATAAATTTAGTTCGTCTGGCTAGTGCTTACTTAATTATGATTATAGCTTTGACTGGTGGTACAGGTTTAGCTACTATAGTTGGAGTGTTATTGGGCTTTTTTTATAGTATCTCTCATTTAGATAGCACTCCATTAATAGGTAGTTATGCTTTAGCTGCTCTGATTGCTGGTAGTTTTAAGAAGCATAAAAAATTAGGGGTGATTCTGGGCTTTATTTTAAGTAATGTTATCTATCTTATTTTTATAAGTGAAGCAGTTTCTGTTATGGTATTATTAAAAGAGGCTTTAATTGCTGCGCTATTATTGTTAGTAACTCCTGATAGCTTATTACCAGCTTTAAATATGCTTATTGATGATAAGCACAGAGGGTTAAGATTGGAAGAGAGGAAGTTACAGTCTTTTATTTCCCAAAGGATGGAACAATTCTCTAATATATTTACAGAGCTGTCCAGTTCTTTTCTTGAGGTAGGGGTTACAGAACAAGATGAAGTAAAGAATATAGGTTCTTTTCTAGATTTATTGACTGATAAGGTATGTTCTAAATGTGACTTATATAATTCTTGTTGGAATAACTCTTTTTACAAAACTTATAATTCTTTATTTGATTTGTTATTAATAGCTGAAAATAGGGGTAAAGTAACAGTAGATGATTTAACAAATATTATGACTATCAGTTGTTCAAGGAAGATAAAATTAGCAACTGCAATCAATGAGTTTGTTAAGATGTATGAATTAAATAATTATTGGAGAGCTAGATTAGAAAGTAGTGAAAGGATTTTATTAGATCAGCTAGTAGGTATGTCTCAAGTAATAGATAAGTTGTCTAAAGAATTTACAGTAGAGATTAGAACAGAAGAGAAGATAGAGAATAAGATATACTCTATCTTAGAAAATAGTGGATTTATGGTTAAAGAGGTTTTAGCTACCAATTATAATAACGAAGAACTAGAGTTTACTATTAGAAAGAATAGTTGTAATGGAGAGAGTAATTGTGCTAAGAAGATGATTCCTTTACTTAATAGTAAGTTAGACTTGAATTTGGAGATGATTTGGAATGAATGTGGTGCAGAGTTGGGTAAAAGAAGCTGTATCTGCCAATTAGCTCCTGGAGCTAATTATCAATTTAATTATGGAGTAGCTACTGTAAGCTCTAATCCAAATGTTTCAGGGGATAACTATACCTTTTTTAAACAAAGAGATGGTAAGTTTATCTCTATTTTAAGTGATGGAATGGGTGTAGGGGTTAAGGCTTCTCAAGAGAGTAGAACTGCTGTTAATTTATTACAAAAAATGTTGCAAGCTGGCTTGGACTATGAATCAGCATTACATATAGTTAATTCTTCTTTGGGGCTTAGATCTTATGAAGATTCCTTTGCTACTATTGATTTACTCAATGTCGACCAAGCAACTGGGCAAGCAGAATTTGTTAAGGTAGGATCAGCTTCTAGTTTTATTAAAAGAGGTTCAGATATTAGTATGATTAAGTCTAATTCTTTACCAATCGGCATTTTAAATAAAGTTGATATAGAACCTAATTCATTACAGTTACACGATAAGGATTTAATTATCATGATGACTGATGGTGTCTTAGATAGTAATCAACATCTAACTATCAAAGAAGAGTGGGTACTTAGAATCCTTAAGAATAACCTAATTAATGATCCTCAATCTCTAGCACAATATATTCTTGACAAAGCTCAATCAGAGAATGATGATTTAAAAGATGATATGACTGTACTTGTAATTAGGGTTGATAAGTGTTAAGATAGAATAAATAACTAAATTAAGCAGGAAAACATAGATTTTTGTAGAATTTAAAGCTGTATAGAAGCTTTTATTTTGGGATTTATTTTTGCAAATAAACTTGATGCCAAATTAGAGTTTAGAGGGGATATAGAATAAATGTCTTTGTTAACTAAAGTAGAATCTACTATAAAGAAATATAAATTAATTAATAACGGGGATAGAATTTTAATAGGGGTATCAGGGGGGCCTGATTCCCTTGCTTTATTACATAGCTTAAAAACGTTAAAGGAAGAATATAATCTATATTTACATATTGCTCACCTAGACCATATGATTAGAGGAGAAGAATCTATAAAGGATGCTAAGTTTATAGAAAGATTAGCTAGAGAATGGAATATTCCTATTACTATAAAATCTTATGATGTTAAAGCTTATCAAAAAGAGAAGGGATTATCTCTTGAAGATGCAGCTCGTCAAGTTAGGTATAGATTCTTCTTTGGGTTAATTGAAAAGTTTAATATTAATAAGGTTGCTGTTGGACATAATGCTAATGATCAGGCTGAGACTGTATTAATGAAGTTTTTACGGGGAGCAGGATTAAAGGGTTTAAGTGGAATCTATCCTAAGCAAGGAAAGATAGTTAGACCATTAATTGAAATCTCTAGAGAAGAGATAGAAGGTTATTGTGAAGAGCATAACTTGAATCCAAGAATCGATAAGAGTAATCTAGAAACTATATATCTTAGAAATAAAGTTAGATTGAATTTAATACCTTTATTAGTAGAAGAGTATAATAATAATCTAGTCTCCACATTAAATAAAACTGCAGATCTGTTAAGGGAAGAGGAGATTTTTTTAGGAGAATATACAATAGAGAATTTAGCTCAATTAACTATAAATAAAAACAATGGTAAATTGATCTTAAATGCCGAAAAATTATTAGAATTAAATTTAGCTATACAGAGAAGAGTTATTAGAGAGGGTATTAAATTTTTAAAGGGTAGCTATCAAGATATTTATTATGATCATATTGATTTAGTTCTTGATTTAATTAAGAATTCAGAGACTGGAAGTCGGCTTGATTTGCCCCAAGGAATAATAGTTAAATTGAATTATGAGGAGATAATTTTTACAACAGAAGATATTGATAATATTAATTATTTTAAGCATAGGTTATTATTAGGAAGTAAAAAAATTCCCCAAGTAGATTTAGAAGTTAAAACAAAGATTGTTGAGAAGACATATCCTTGGAAGAAGACTCTTAATGATCCCAATATTGCTTGTTTAGATTTTTCTAAAATAGGTAAGGAATTTTATTTAAGGCAGCGTGAAGATGGAGATCGTTTTTATCCTTTAGGAATGAAAGGGAGTAAGAAGGTAAAAGATTTTTTAATTGATGAGAAAATTCCAATAAATAAAAGGGATAAGGTGCCAATTTTTACAACTTTAGATGGTGATATTTTCTGGGTAGGTGGACTTAGAGTAGATGATAGATTTAAAATCACAGATGAAACAGAGAAGATTCTAATAATTGAAATTATAAATTAAGGAGGAATTATAGTGCTAGAGGGAATTATTGAAGAAATATTAATTAAAGAAGAGGAGTTACAAGAGAGAATAGCCCAATTAGGAGAAAAGATAACTAATTACTATAATCAAGATGATGAGATAGTTATGGTCTGTATTTTAAGAGGTGGAGTAATGTTTATGGCTGATTTGGCTCGTAAAATTAATCTACCAGTAGTCCTTGATTTTATGGATGTTACTAGTTATGAAGGAACTACTACTACAGGAAATGTTAGAATTATTAAAGACTTAGAAGAGAGTATTGGAGATAAGCATGTATTAATTGTAGAGGATATTATTGATACTGGTTTAACTTTAAAGCATGTAATTAATATGTTAAAGACTCGTAACCCTAAGAGTATTAAGGTCTGTACTTTATTGGATAAACCAGAACGTAGAACAGAAAAGCATGTTGAAATAGATTGGAATGGATTTGAGATTCCAAATAAATTTGTAGTGGGCTATGGATTGGATTATGAAGAGAGATATAGAAATGTGCCATTTATCTTCGTTCCTAAGTCTGAACTATATGAAGGATAGTATATTTTAAGAGATTTTATAATTCAATTAAGGCAAGTTGCTTAAAAGGATTTATGAAATTGATTAGTTTGCTATAACTTCTTTAATATGGTATAATAAATAATTGTGGAATTATATGATTTTATTTTTATGTATTTGGGAGGAAGGAGGATTAATAGTTGAAGAAATTTTCAAAAAGTATAGGTTTTTATTTGATAATTATAGCAATTGGTGTTTTAATAGCTCAGTATATTATTGCACCTAATCAACCTAGTGAAGAGATTACTTATAGCGAATTTATAAATAAAGTCGAAGCAGGAAAGATTAAAAAAGTTACCATCATAGGTGAAAATGTAATTCAGGGTAGATTAGAGAACAAAACTTTTAAGATAAATGTCCCTGGAACTATTGAAAAAGTTGAAGAGATATTACGAGTTAATGAAGTAGATATTGAGACAAGACCTGAGCCAGAACCACCTTGGTGGACAGGTGTCTTTGCTTACTTATTACCTACTGTAATCTTAATTGCAGCTTGGATCTTTATTATGAACAAGATGCAAGGTGGAGGCAATAAGATGATGTCTTTTGGTAAGAGTAAAGCTAGACTCCATGATAATGAGAAGAAGAGGGTTACCTTTGATGATGTAGCTAATTATGAAGAAGTTAAAGAAGAACTAGTTGAAGTTGTAGAATTTTTAAAGAGTCCTGAAAAGTTTAATAAATTGGGTGCTACAATACCAAAGGGGGTATTATTAGTAGGTCCTCCAGGAACAGGTAAGACCTTAATGGCTAGAGCTGTTGCGGGAGAGGCTGGAGTACCTTTCTTTATTATCAGTGGTTCTGATTTTGTTGAGATGTTTGTAGGTGTTGGTGCATCACGTGTTAGAGATTTATTTGAACAAGGGAAGAAGAATGCACCATGTATTATCTTTATTGATGAACTAGATGCTGTAGGTCGCCAACGTGGAGCAGGTGTAGGTGGAGGTCATGATGAACGTGAACAGACGTTAAATCAGTTATTAGTTGAGATGGATGGTTTTGAAGCTAATGAAGGGATTATCTTAATGGCTGCAACTAATAGACCTGATGTACTAGATCCTGCCTTATTAAGACCAGGTCGTTTTGACCGTCAAGTCACTGTTGATCGACCAGATTATAAAGGTAGAAGAGGCGTTTTAGAGATACATGTCAAGAATAAACCTTTAGCTGATGATGTAGATTTAAGTGTATTGGCTCGTAGAACTCCAGGTTTTACTGGTGCTGATATGGAAAACTTAGCTAATGAAGCGGCTATTTTGGCTGCACGCCGTGACAAAGATAGAATCAGTATGTTAGAGTTTGATGATGCCATTGATCGTGTTATTGCTGGTCCACAGAAGAAGAGTAGGATTATCAGTGATAAAGAAAGGGATATTGTATCATATCATGAAACTGGTCATGCTCTATTAGGAGAATTATTAGAACATGCTGATCCAACTCATAAGGTAACTATTATCCCTCGTGGTAGAGCTGGAGGGTTTACGATCAATCTGCCAACAGAGGATAAGAGTTTTATCACCAAATCTGAACTTTTAGATAAGGTTACTATGTTATTAGGAGGAAGAGTAGCCGAAGAGGTTTTCCTTGATGATGTTAGTACTGGTGCTCAAAATGACTTAGAGCGTTCTACTAAGATTATTAGAAATATGATTACCGATTATGGAATGAGTGAAAAGCTTGGACCACTTACTTTAGGTCAAAAGCATAATGAACAGGTATTCCTAGGTAGAGATATTTCACGTAGCCGAAATTATAGTGAAGAGGTTGCTTCACAGATTGATAAAGAGGCTAAAGACTTAGTATCTAAATGTTATGAAACAGCTAGAACCATATTGACAGAGAATAGAGATATGGTTGAAGATATGGTAGCTGAATTAAAAGAGAAAGAGACCTTAAATAGAAGAGAGATTAAAACGATTATTAGTAAATATAAACCTGGTTTTTATGATGATCTTGAAGAAGATTATTGGGATCTAAAAGAAGATAATGCTGAAGAGTAAACTAAAACCACTAGCAATTAATTGCTAGTGGTTTTTTTGCTTATAAAGCTGTTAAGTTATTTAGATTTAATTTGTTTTTATATAATTTTTATGGAAATAAGAAAAAGGTGTTTAATAATTTTCTAAGAATTAATATAAGTAAAATAAAAATAAATTGGAAATCTAAATGTAAAGTTAAGGTTTAAAGTTTTTTAAGATAATATGTAGAATTTATTACTTATTAGTATTAAAAATATTTTAACCTAAGAAAGAGGTAAAGCAATGAAACCATTATTAACTACTAAACTTAATCTCCCAGCTTTAAGCAAGTATTTAGTAAGTCGGCAAGACTTAATAATGCAGCTTAATCAAGGCTTAGATAAAAGACTAACTTTAGTATCTGCACCAGCAGGTTATGGTAAAAGTACTTTAATAGTTGAGTGGTTAAATACTATTAATATCCCTTATTGCTGGTTATCACTAGATAAAAAAGACAATGATCCTGTGCGATTTTTAACTTATTTAATACAAGCCTTAAAAAAAATTGATATAAATATAGGTAAGACTATTCAAACTTTATTAGCTTCTCCTCAATTACCTGCCTTTGAAGTTTTAATCACAAATTTAATTAATGATCTTGCTAAATTATCATCTACTTTTGTCTTAGTTGTTGATGATTATCACTTAATTAATGAGCAAAAGATTCATACTATAATTCAATATTTACTTGATTGTCAATCATTATCCCTCAACCTTGTATTAATTACCCGACAAGATCCACCTTTTAATCTTTCACGCCTTAGAGTAGCTCATCAACTAACAGATATTAGAGCTAAAGATTTAAAATTTAAGTTAAGTGAGGTTGAAGACTTCTTTAAAAATAAGATGTCTCTTAGTCTTAAACAGCAGGATATAGCTATTTTAGCTAATCGTACTGAAGGGTGGATTGCTAGTTTACAGTTAGCAGCTATTTCTTTACAAAAGAAGAATCAACAAGCAATTAATCGATTTATTAATTCCTTTGGAGGTAGTCATCGACATGTAATAGATTATTTATTTGAAGAGGTAATTAAAGAATTAAACCAAGATATATATATTTTTTTATGCCAAACTGCTATCTTAGATAGTTTAAATCCTGCTTTATGCAATGCTATAACAGGAAGAGAAGATAGTGCTAGAATGTTAAGTTTATTAAAAGAATCTAATCTTTTTGTTATTCCTTTAGATCAAGAATATAATTTTTACCGCTATCATCAGCTTTTTGCAGAGTATTTACTTACAGAACTTGATAAGGAAGAAAAAAATACTTTACATCTTAAAGCGGCTAATTATTTAGAAAAAGAGGGCTATTTAATTGAAGCTATTAATCATGCTATAGCTGCTAATACTACTAGTAAAGCTATAGCTTTAATTGAGAAAGTTGCTGATAATTTATTTCAAAATGGAGAAATAAAAACTTTAGTTAACTTAATAGATTTATTACCCCAAGAAGATATCAGAGAGGATATAAATTTAAATTTTTATAAAATTATTGGACTATTTTTTGATGGTCAAGTACAAGAAGCTGAATTTCACCTATCAATGTTAATAGATAATTCAACTGTAGTAGAGAAATCAGGATTTTTAGGCAGATGTAAATTGTTACAGGTTTTATTTAATATTATCAAAGGAGAAACTTCATTTTATAAATTAGCTAAAGAGTCTTTAGACCTTATTGATAAGTCTGATTACTTCTTTTATAGTGGAGCATTGTTAACCATTGGCTGGGCAGAGGCAAGTCGGGGCAGAATAAAAGAGTCAATCGATGCTTTTAATCGTGCATTATTTACTGGAAAGAAATTAGAACAGCCTTTTATAGCTTTAATAGCTTTAATTAATCTTGCTTTAAATCTTATTAAACATGGTGAGAGAAAAAAGGCTAAGGCGTTATGTCAACAAGGTCTTAGATATTTTGTTGATCAAGGGGGGCAATTGCTTCCTATAGCTGAAGTTATTTATATTACTTTAGGAATGGTAGCTTTTGAAGGAAATAAATTAAAAGAGGCAAAAGAGTATTTAATTAAGGGAATTAAGTTAGTAGAACAATTAGGTCTAACTCATCTTTATAGTGAAGCTAAGTTATATCTTGCTTCAGTTTATTATGCTTTAGGAGAGAGAAATGAAACTTTAGAGATCTTACAAGAGCTTTATGATTTTTCTAAAGTTATAGATTTCTCTTATTTAATTACTAGAATTGAAAATTATAAGATAGAACTTTACTTAAAAGAAGGTAATCTAGAATTAGCCTTAGAAAATTATGCTAATGAATCTAATGCTTGTGCCAATCAGATTTATATTCGTATTTTATTAGCCCAACAAAATTTTGAAAAAGCTTTAGAACTTCTTCAAACTATAGAAGAAAATACTAAACAACAAGAAAATTATAGGAACTTGATTACTATTCATCTTTTACAAAGCTATGCTCTAAAAGGGCTTGGAGCTAAAGATAAGGCAATTAAATATTTAAAAGAAGCATTAAGTATTGCTGCTCCAGAGGAATTTTATCGTTCTTTTATTGAAGATGGGCAGCCTATAACTCAGCTTTTGTCAGAAGTAAAGAGTTTAGCACCGACTTTTGTTAGTAATGTAATAAAGCAATTTGATAAAAATTCTAAAGTCAATGAAAATAATGAGAAATTAATAGAGCCTTTAAGTGACAGAGAATTAGAAATTTTACAGTTAATAGCTCAAGGATATTCAAATAAAGGGATTGCTAAAGAGTTATTTATTACTGTTGGAACGACCAAATGGCACATTCATAACCTTTACGGTAAGCTTGGAGTAAATAGACGTGCTCAAGCAATTAATAAAGCTAGAAAATTAAAATTAATTTGATTTTTATAGTCCTGAGATCTTTCGGGACTATTTTTATTATAGAAATTATATTCCAGGTTATTTTATAATCTGTAGCTTAATTTATATATAGTAGGTTTATTGTATGAATTTTCCTTTATGAAATTCTCTGATTTGAATAAAAAATATAAATAATTTATATAAAATAAGTATTATTTTCACAATATTCTATGTAGTTTAAGAAAATAAGATAATTATTTAAGCAGTTTATCTTGACTTAATTATAAAAAATAAGGTATAATGCCATTAATCGAACAATGTTCTAAACAATGTTTGATAGCATAAAGGAGGGAAAGTATGGAAACAAAAGATAAGATTATTATGGCAACTATTGATTTGATTAAAGAAAAACAGGATATAAAGAAAATAACAATGCGCCGTATTGCTAAAAAAGCAGATGTTGCTGTAAGTATGATTAATTATCATTTTCAAACTAAGGAGAACTTAATTAATAAAGCTGTTCAAAAATTTATAGGTACTATTATAAGTAATGCAGGTAAGCAATATCAAGATGTAGATATAAGTCCAGAAGAAAAAATGAGATTGGGATTAAAGAGAGCTGCTAAGTTTTTAGCTAATAATCCAGGAATAGCTAGAGTTTCTATTTTAAATGACTTAAAAAATGGAAGTATCAATGATAATAGTAGTCAAGTATTAGAGTCAATTGTTAAACAATTAAAAGAAGTTTATGGAGATAAGAAAGATGGCGTAGATTTAAAAATTATGGCTCAGCAGCAGTTAGCAACAGTACAAGTGATATTCTTAAGAACTTCTATCTTTAAAGAACAGACTGGAATTAATTATTATGATGATCAGCAAAGAGATGAGTTGATGGATAGAATTGTTGATAACATGTTAGGGAAGAGCTAATAATTATTATTAAAAGGAAGTGATTTTTATGAAAATACTGGCTGTAATTGGTAGTCCCAAGGGTAAGGGTGATGGGTATAAGATTGTTCAACAAATAGAAGAGCAAATGACGAAATTTGGTGATGCTACATTTGAATATCTATTACTTAAAGATTCTAATTTAGAATTATGCCGAGGGTGTTTTTTATGCGTCTCCAGAGGAGTAGATTTATGTCCATTAAAAGACGATAGGATAAAAATTGAAGAGGAAATTGTAAATGCTGATGGAGTAATATTAAGTTCACCAGGATATGTCTATAATGTTAGTTGGTTGATGAAGAACTTTATTGACCGTTTTGCTTATACTAACCATCGACCACGTTTTTTTGATCAAAAAGTAATGTTAATTGCAAATTCTGGAGGAGCAGGAATGGAAGAAACTATAGAGGCTATGCGTAATACTTTTGGGGTTGGGCCGGAAATAGTTGATGAACTAGCTTATGTGACTCCACCATGGCCTTTAACTGGTAAGGCTGAAGCTAAACAACGAAAAGCTGTAAGTAAAGCAGCAAAGAGACTTTATGATTCAATAGTGGAAGGGAAAAGGGAAGTACCAGGCATTAATAAGTATCTGCGATTTAAATTTTTTAAGAATGTATCTTCTTTGGTAAAAGATTACCTTCCTGCTGATTATGAATATTATGAAGATAAAGATGAGTATTATTATGATACTAAGATAAGTATATTTAAAAAGATAGCGGCATGGTTTGCGTTAAAGATAGGTATGTTCTTTATGCGTGATCTCTCTCCTAAGGATAGTAAATAACTTTTGAGAAGGTAGATAAAATGAAAACTGTTACTTATAATTAAAAAAAGATAATTATTATAGTAAAATTTCTTTCTTTACATAAAAAGTCATTAATAAGGTAAATGAAGAGAAGTAATAATTTAATTAATGATTTTATGGATTTTATAGAGCAAGAATAACTAGAGAATTTACGCTCTAAAGAGGAATATATTTTTAAATTTTGGACAATCGGGGTACTGTGGAAGTTATATGTTAATAGTGTAATAAGATATCTAAAGCCTTTTTATTTAATTTTAAAGAAGTTATATAATTTAAGAAGTAAAAAAGAAAGATTAAAGCCTAAGATTGATTTCTTACGTGGGATATTAGCAACATTAATATTATATTTCCCTTTAAGAAAGCAAAAAAATAATCTAACTATTAATCAACAGAATTTTAGTGAATTTATTTATTATTTAAAAGCTACTGGGGAATATAAGAAAGAAGTTAAAAGATTTAATAATTGGTTGAGCTATTTTGAAAGTAAATTTCCAGAATTTATTATTAAATATTTAACTAACTCTATTAAGTTATCTAAATGGTTTGAAGAGAATAGTAAAGAAGTTTTAGGTCAATATACAGAAGATGTTGAATATTTTCTTAGAGAAAAGCATAAAGAACATTTATAGCAAGAAGATGTTTTACTTTGTGCTAAGCAAGAAGTTGAGTATCATTTAAATATGGTAGGAGCTAGAATAATAAATCAGGCGTTTGAAGAAGAATTTAAATCTACCAAAGAAAAAATAGTATTATTGCCTACTTGTATGAGAAGAAAATCTGCTGCAGATTGTAAAGCTCAAAAAGATGGATTAAATATGATTTGTAGTGCATGTAGTCAAGAGTGTAATATTAATCAAATTAATCAAATTGCCCAAGAAGAAGATTTTAGAGTAGTAATGATATCTCATTCTTCTGATTTTTCTAAATTTTTAGAAAAGTGGCAAAACCAAGATGAAATTGAGCTAGTAGAGGTTGCTTGTGTTTTAAATTTACTATTAGGTGGCTATGAAATGAAGAGAGTAAGTATTCCAGTGCAATGTGTATTACTTGATTATTGTGGGTGTGAAAATCATTGACAAAAGGAAGAGGTTCCAACAAATTTAAATAGGGGAAGATTACTAGAAGTTATTGGTGGTATTTAAGTAATAATATGGGGTGGACAATTATATTTTTAGGATAGATTATTATAAATTAAAAAGGAGAGGAAAATAGAATGAAAAATTTTGTTTTAATTTTTTTATTAATTTCAATTATGGTTTTCACATCTGGTTTTAAAAATGAAGACCAAGTTGATTTAAAAGATAACAATGTTAATTTTGATAAGATATTTAAAGATTATGAAGGAACTTTTGTTTTATATGATTTTAATAATAATTCATATTTTAAGTATAATGAAGTTCAAGCAAATCAAAGAGTATCACCATGTTCTACTTTTAAGATATTTAATTCATTAGTAGGACTTCAAACAGGTGTGGTAAAGGATGAGAATACAATGAAAAAATGGGATGAAAAGAAATATTCAATAAAATCTTGGAATAAAGATCATACTTTAAAAACGGCTATAGCTAATTCAGTAGTATGGTATTATCAAGATGTTGCCTGTGATATTGGAAGAGATAGAATGAAGAATTATTTAGATAAAGTAGGATATGGAAACAAAGAAATTGGGTCTCGTATAGATATGTTTTGGCTTGATAATTCTTTAAAAATTTCTCCAAAGGAGCAGGTTGATTTTTTAACCAAGTTATACAAAGAAGAACTTCCATTTAATGATAAGGTAATAAATATAGTTAAAAAAATTATAGTTTTAGAAAAGGAGAATAATATTATTTTTTCGGGTAAAACAGGATCTAATGGGAAGTTAGGGTGGTTTGTAGGTTATTTATATAATAACGGCAATAGATATACTTTTGCAACTAATATAAAAGCTGAAAATGGTGCATATGGATGGAAAGCTAAAATAATAACTAAGAATATATTAAGAGAGTTAAATTTATTAAATTAGATAAGAACCAAAATTATGTAAATTTAAAATAATTGAAGTTAATATGATATAAAATTCTATGTTGGAACTAGCAACTAAAAAGGAGTTGTTGTTTAAATGAATATTAAAAAACTTATGGAACTTTCTCAAAAGCCTCAATTATTTGAAAGAAATAAGACTTTGTTTTGGGATGATCCACATATCTCTAAGAAGATGCTTGAAGCCCATCTTAATCCAGATTGGGATGCAGCCAGTAGAAAGATGTCAACTATAGATAAGTCGGTTGAATGGCTTAACGAGGATGTTTTTTCTAAGAAAGATATTAAAGTTCTTGATCTTGGTTGTGGACCTGGATTATATGCTTCTCGTTTAGCTAAGCTTAGCTATTCTATAACTGGAATAGATTATTCTCAACGCTCAATAAATTATGCTCAAAAAGAAGCTACAGAAAATAATTTAGATATTAAATATATCTATCAAAATTATTTAACAATTGACTTTGAGGCTGAATTTGATGTGATTATGCTAATTTTTTGTGATTTTGGAGCACTTACAAATGAAGAAAGAGATATTTTACTAAAGAAGATTTATAAAGCATTAAAACCAGGTGGTATATTTGTTTTTGATGTATTTACAGATAGGAATAGGGATAAAGATGTGTTAAGTAGAAGTTGGGAGATTACAGAAGATGGATTCTGGAATGAGAAACCGTATCTTGCATTAACTGAAACTTTTCTTTATCCAGAAGATGATACGTTGTTAGATCAGACAATAGTTATGACTGAGGATGGAGAAACTAAAATTTATAGACTTTTTAATCATTTTTATACTAAAGCAACCATAACTAATGTATTAGATGAATTTGGATTTAAAGATCATAGTTATTACTCTGATGTGACAGGAAAAAGATATTCTAAAAAATCAAAGACATTAGCAGTAGTTACTAGAAAATAGTATAGAATACTGTTATTAGCCTATAAGTTTAAAATTATAAAATAACTAGATGGAATTAGTTTTTCTTAATGTTTGAGAAAGAAGGAGATAGAAATGAAAAAATTAATTATTATCAATGGTCCAATGGGAATAGGGAAAACAACAATTTGTAAGAGATTATATAAAAAACTTAATAGTAGTGTTTGGCTTGATGGTGATTGGTGCTGGATGATGAATCCATTTCGTGCTACAGAAGAAAATAGAAGAATGGTAGAAGATAATATAACATATCTTTTAAACAATTTTTTAGATAATTCTGGCTTTGAATATGTAATATTTAATTGGGTTATCCATCATGAAGATATTTTTAAGATTATATTGGATAAGCTCCAAAATTATGAATTTGAACTTTATAAAATCTCTTTAATTTGTTCTAAAGAAGAATTAGAAAAGAGAATGTTAAAGGATGGACGTAAAGAAGAAAATATTAAAATGAGTTTGGAAAGACTTAAACTTTATCAGACTATGAAGACTATTAAAATAGATACTACAAATAGTACTGTAGAAAAGATAGTAGATGAAATTATAAATATTATAGAAAGAGGTGACTATTTATAAGTTAAGACTAAGAAATATTAGGAGGAATAATTACCGATGAGTAATATTGGATATTCAATTGCCAGTACAGAAGAGGATTTTAAGAATTTAAAGCAATTATCTCATGATGTATTTGATGATGAAGTAAAAGAATTAGTAGATGTACTAGTTAAATATGGAAGTGTTGATATAAAGACTGCAGAATATGGAATTGCAGGGACTATTAAGGAGTATCGAGGTCAGGGGATTAATAAGCGCTTAACAGAACTTTTTTTAAAAAATGTGAAGAACCAGGTTATGATTTGGCAGTAATTGAAGGTATTCTTTATTTTTATCGGAGATATGGATTTAATTACGCTGTTCCAATGACCAATGAAAGTTTAAACTTAGATTTAGTAGCTTTTTATCTGATTGTCAAATTGACAAAAATATGAAGGCTTGATTAATCTTTTATTCTTGGTGGACTATTATGGCTTTGCTTTACTTTTATAGAGGCCAAAAGAGAGGAGAAAGAGTTGCTTGATAAGTTTGGTAAAGAATATCAAGAGTATAAATCAGTAACACCTATGTTTATTCTAAATATTGTTTTATTAATTAAAAGTATAATTAACATAAAAAAATAAAATGATAAGATATAGTATTCAAATTATAAAATTATTATTAGTTATAGTCCCGAGATCTTTCGGGACTATCTTTATTATAGAATGAGAAAGTTTTAAGTCATCTAACTTTAAAACCTAACTTTCGTTAGGTTTATTAACTATCTGTTATCGATATAATTAAAATAGATTAAAAGAGAGGGGGTTAAATTTTGTCGAAGGCAGATTACAAGTATGAATTTATTATTAAAGGACATATTTCTAAACGCCATTTAACAGAATTTGATAAATTGAATCTGATACATCTTGTAGGAGGTAATACAAAATTATTGGGAAGAATAATTGATCAAGCCCGGCTATATTCAATAATTAATAAATTTAGCGATTTAGGTTTAGAACTTCTAATGGTAAAAAGAGAAGATATAGGTGGTGATGAAAATTAAAGTAGGGAAAAAGGTGATTATATATATGGGAATTATAGCAACTTTATTAATAGGGGTAATGGTATTAATGCCTGGACATACAGATCCTATTCTTAACTCAGCTGGAGAGGTTATTTCGGAAAGTATAGCTACTATGGAAAAAATTGAATTGGGGGAGTAGAGCAGTGGATAGTTATTAGAGGAAAGAGTGTTGATAATCCTATTTTGTTATTGCTTTCTGGAGGACCAGGTGCAAGTGAAATGGGAAGATTCTTAAAGTTTAATAAAAAGTTAGAAGATCATTTTATCGTAGTTAATTGGGAACAGAGGGGATGTGGTAAGTCTTATCCAGCGATAAAAGATAAGAAAGATCTAAATGTGGAGCAGTATGTTTTAGATATTAATGAGTTGACAGATTATTTAAAAGATAGATTTAATAAAAAGAAGATATATCTTTTAGGTCATTCTTGGGGGACAATTATTGGAACCAAAGCTGTACAGAAGTATCCAGAGCAGTTTTATGCTTATATTGGAGCAGCACAAATGGTTAATGTTTTAGAAACTGATAAATATATGTATCATTATGTTTTAGATGCAGCTAAAAGAGCTGGCAATGAAAAGTTAGTTAAGAAACTTCAAGAAGCAGGTGAGCCTCCATATTATGGAGAAGACCTACTGGAAAAATATAAGCCTTTTTTAACCAATTATGCTCAGTATTATAGAAGAGAGAATCCTTTTGAAGAAAAAAATTCTGAATGGTATAATCCAACCAGTATGATAATGCTAGAAGAATATAGTTTTATAGATAAGATCAGGTTTTTTAAAGGAATGTTAAATACCTTCAAAATTGTATATCCACAATTACAGAATCTTGATTTTGTTACTCAGGCAAATAAACTTGAAGTTCCTGTTTACTATATGATTGGTAAACATGATTATACAGCTAAATTTATTGAGGAATATTTCGAAATTTTAGAAGCACCGAGCAAAAAATTATTCTGGTTTAAAAGTTCAGCTCATGGTGAAATATGGACTGAAGCAGATAAATTTCATGAGCTTATGATAAATACAGTATTACCAGAGACTTATGGGCAATAATGAAACAAAAATAATTAAATTAACTAGAAAGTTATTGATTGGAGGAAAAATGAAATTAGAATTGGTGTATGATTATAAAAATAATGATTTACTGAGGAAAAGTTTTAATGAATTATGTATGCAGGTATTTGGAATCAGTTTTGAGAGATGGTATCAAAAAGGTTTGTGGAAGGATAATTATATTTGTTATTCCTATAAAGATGGAGATCAGATAATTGCTAATGTCTCTGTTACTAAGATGAAATTGAAGACGGCAAAAGGGGTTAGGAAGCTGCTCCAAATTGGAACAGTCATGACCGCTGAAAATTATCGAGAGCAAGGTTTGGCAAGAAAGTTGATGGATTATGTAACTAAAAAATATGAGGATGAATATGAAGCTTTTTACCTCTTTGCCAATCAAAGTGTAGTAGATTTTTATCCTAAGTTTGGTTATAAAGAAGTAGATAGACTACAATTTTTTACTAAAGAGAAAGTAGAATCAGATTTAACATATAACTTTAGAAAATTAGATATGAATGATAATGATGATCTAAGAATATTGGCTAAAATTGCAGAAAATAGAATTGCGACTTCAAATAAATTCTTTTTTGAAGCTAACGAAGAGATACTTTATTGGTATTGTCTAGAAATTTTCAAAGATAATATCTATTATAACAAGGATGAGGAGTTAATTGTATTATATGCTCTTGCTGGGGATGTTCTTAATATTTATGATGTTATCTCTACAAAAGCTATTAATTATAAGAAAATATTAGCAAGTATTCAAGAAGATGCAGTTAAAGAGACAGTATTTCATTTTAATTTAGAAGTAGAGGATCTAAGTATACAAAGTAGGGGATTTGATGCTCTTAAAGAAGATGATCATATGTTTATTAAGGGAAAGCTTAATATGGAGGGGCTAACATATCCAATTACTTCACACACTTAAACAATATAATAAGGAAATTGCTCTTATTGGGCAGCCTATATTATAAATTATTATAAAAACATAAGGAGGAATAATTATGAAGAAAAGTTTATTAATTATGTTAATTTTAGTTATGACTTTATTGATCTTATCAGCAGTTAGTAGTGCTGCTGAAATAGGAACTTGGGAAGGATATGGTGGTTTGGGCTATAATACCTATAGTTTAGAGGAAGCAAATGACCTTGCTTCTAATGAAGTAGATTCAGGGATTTCATTTTTAGTTGGACTTAAAGGATGGGTTAGACCAAAGATTGCAATTGGTGGTGAAATAGAAAGTATGGAAGTTGAGTGGGAAGATGATTCTTATAAAGCAGGTACAACAGGATATTTAGGAACAGTCAATTATGAATTTATACCAGGGATTTCTGCTTTTGGAGCAGCTGGTATCTATTTTGTAGAGTTAGATGGCTTTGGCATTGATGAAGGAGATTCAGGCTTTGGTTTTAAACTGGGAGTAGAAGGAGATTATAAAATCAGTGATAGTTTAGGTTTACAAGCAAGAGCACTTTATAGAAATAATAATGTTGAAGTAAAAGATTTAGAAATGGACTTTAGTGGATTTGGATTAGATGGAGCTTTAACGTATAAATTTTAGTATAATTAGTATATAAAAACTGACAAAGATTTCAGTTTTTATAGTGTCAGTAATCAGTGTGAGTAAGTTCAAAAGCATATAGAGGATTGTAATCAAAAAACTTTTTTATGTTCTATATAGCAGGGGGCAAAGATCTTTGCCCCCTATTATTAATACAGGAAGGAGGGTATTGAAATGAAGTGGATTTTAAATAAAGTTAAATATATTTTATTGATAATTTTTTTGATTATAGGATTAAGTGTACTCATTTTTAGTATTAAATTTTATAAAGATACGAAAATTGTAGAGACAGCATGGGAACAATCCGAAGTTGCTAAGATTAAAGATATCGGAAGTGTAAAGAAGTTAAGTATAATACCTTTAGTCGAGTCGGATACCAAAAGCGATAACTTAATAGGAGAGCCAGCAGTTTCATATTTAATCAAGGCTGATGGAAAATATATCTTATTTGATCTGGGATGGAATTCAAAAAAGGAAAATCCGTCACCATTATTAAAAAACATGGATAAGTTGGGAATAAATCTAAAATAAATTGATAGTATCTTTATATCCCATAATCATCATGATCATACAGGGGGTAAAGGGCTTGAAGGAAGTTTTGCCTTGTCTGATAATGATATTAATTTAAATGGTATTTCGGCTTATACACCACTAAAAATGAGACATGAAAGTGCTACTATTCAAGTAATCAAAGAGCCTAGAAAAATAGCTAATGGCATAGTAAGTATTGGACCGATAAGTAGAGCTATCTGGCTAGCTGGTATTGTTCAGGAACAGTCTTTAGCTATCAATGTAGAAGGAAAAGGCATCGTATTGATTATTGGCTGCGGTCATCCATCAATTGAACGGATTATCAAGAGAGCAGAGGACTTATTTGACCAGCCTATTTATGGAGTTATTGGAGGCTTACATTATCCAATTACTAATCCTACTAACCTTAAATCGATTGGGCAGAATATACTAGGTCCTAAGCTTCCCTGGCATAGATATAAAAAGTCAGAAGTTAGTGATGCTATTAGGTTGTTGACTGAAAAGAATGTAAAAGTAGTCGGAATCTCTTCTCATGATAGTTGTAATTGGACTATTAAGCAATTTAGAGATAGCTTTGGTGATAAATATAGAGAAATAGTTGTTGGTCAAGAAATTAAATTTTAGGATAAGTTAGTTTATAGAAGGGGGATATAATATATGATATATGTAATAAGCGGGACTTCACGCTCTGGTAAGACAATGATGGCAAATAAAATTTTAGAGGAGAAGAAAATCCCATATATGTCACTTGACTGGCTGGTAATGGGATTCACCAATGGCATACCTGAATATGGAATTCATGATAAGTTGTTTCCAGATGAAATAGCAAAGAAATTTTGGAGTTTTTTAAAGGGAATGTGCGAAAACATGATTTGGACAGATAAAGATTATGTTCTTGAGGGGGAAGCAGTTCTTCCAGAACTTATTTCAGAATTAACTGAGAAATATCCTGATAGAATCAGAGTTTGTTTTGTGGGGTATACAGATATAGATATAGAGAAAAAAGTTGAAGATGTAAAGAGGTATAGTACAGGTGAAAATGATTGGTTAAGCAATAAAAATGACGAGTACATATCAAACCATATAACCAATATGGTCGAACATAGTAAAATGATAATGAAAGATTGTAAGGATTACAATTTAAAGTATTTTGATACTTCTAAGGATTTTATTCCAACACTTAATCGGGCAATAGATTATTTGTTTGAGTGTCAAGATTAGATTTAAATAAAATAAGGTGGGGAACTTGGAGAATAAATTATATATAAGAAGGTTGCAGGAAGAAGATGCAGGAGAAGTATCAGAGTTGATACGCAGAAATTTCATGGAAGTAAATATTAAGGATTATTCATATCAAGAAATGAAGAAATTATATGATATATATAATGCAGAGAAAGTTCTTTAGGTAGCCAGTTATGCGCATAGTTATGTGGTTGAAGATTCAAAGCAGATTGTAGGCTGTGGTTCAATATCGAGTTATTGGGGAAAGGAAGATGAAAGCATTCTGTTATCGATATTTGTTTTGCCTGAATATCAAGGAATGGGAATTGGAAAGAAAATAATAAGTACGTTGGAGCAAGATGAGTATTATATAAGAGCTAAGCGAGTTGAGATACCATCATCAATAACAGCTTGTGAATTTTATAGGAAGTTTGGATATAACTATAAAGATGGGGTTAAAGCATTGGATGATGAAGGGCACTATAGGCTTGAGAAATTTAGGTAAATGGCAAACGGACGGTCTACGATTCACATAAATTGGTCCCTATTATACGAAGAATATGTTTAAGTATTGATAGAAAATCAGAAGGATGTCGAGGTTGCAAACAGGAGGATGTTAGGCAAAATACAACTTTACTATAATCTGTTTAAAATGGAAATAATATAAAGTATTGGAGTGATAAAAGTGATATATGAGATTGAAAAAGAGAATTTTAATTCTATCTATAGTTTATTAGATGATACGATGGACAATATTGAAGTAAAAGCAGTTATTGAAGGTATTAATCCAGGGTGGATTTTTGTAGATTCTATAGAGTCGCCTCAGACTGCTATGGTTTGGTCTAAAGGTATTCAAGGATTTTATTTTGTTGGAGATGAAAATAATCCAAAATTTAATAATTATATTAGTAATTTCATAGATGAAGAAATTAAGCCAAGAGCAATGAAGCGAAATTTAAATCAGTTTGAATTTAGTGGGGAAACTGAAAAATGGTGTCCTATATTAGAAGAGATATTTGGTGATAGGGATTTAAATAAGTCAAAACAATATATTTATAGATTGAATACTGATTTATGGAATGATTATGAAAAGCGAAAATTAGAAGATGGGTTTATACTTAAAAAAATTGATAAGGAATTGTTAAATAATAAAAGAATAAAGAATTTAGATTATATTATTTCAGAAATATTAAGATGGTGGGATTCATGTGATGATTATTTAGATAGAACATTTGGCTATTGTATTTTGTTTGAGGATAAAATAGTTAATTACTGTATATGTGACTTTGGATATGATAACATTCGACCAATGGGAATTGAGACTCTTGAAGAATTTAGGAGAAAGGGATTATCACAGATAACAACTGAAGCTTTTATAGAAACTTGTATAAAGAATCAACTTAGTCCATACTGGGAATGTATGGAAAGTAATATAGCATCAAGAACTTTAGCAGAGAAATTAAAGTTTAATAGAGAACGTATTTATACACTATATTCATTTCCATTTAGAAGTAAATAATTAAGTGATTTAGTTATAAAACTGTATAATTTCATAAGAAATTAAAATTTAGATAAAAAACTAATAATGAAAAAGAGTGATTAAAAATGAGTTATGATGTATTTTCATATGGAATGATATCTACAAGTAAGTTAGTATTATTGGAAAATGACTTTCCTAAGCCAGATTGTTATAGTGAGATAAAGAAAATATTTAAAATGACAGGTGGAGAGGCTGCTAATTCTTCAATTGTGTTGAGTAAGCTAGGCATTAGAGTAAAGCTAGATGGAAATTGGCTTGGCAACAATAGTGAAGAATTAAATACTATAAAGATATTGAATGATTTTGAAATTGATACAACTAGAGTAAAGATTAAAAATGATTATAAGGGGCCTTATGAATTAGTTTGTGCTGATAATGAAACAAGAACAATATTTGGAACCTATGGAGCATTATTTTCTTCAGGAGTAAGATGGAATAAAGCTAAAGAGGAAGATATTATTAATTCCAAAATTGTTTGTCTAGATCCTTTTTTTAAGGACGAATCAAAAAATATTGCAGAGCTTTGTATAAAGAACCAAAAACCTTATGTTAGCGTTGATTGTCGATATGATAATATAATTGCTAAAAATGCAGAAGTATTAATTATTTCAGGTGAATTTATAGGCCATCAATATAATGGTGTAGATAAAAAAGAATTATTTGAATCTTATATGAAAGAATGTAAAGGATTAGTGATTTTTACCTCAGGAAAAGATGAGATTATTTATTCAAGAAATAATAATATAAATACAATGAAACCATTTGAAGTAGAGGTTATCGATACTGCAGGCGCTGGAGATTCATTTAGATCAGGAATAATATTTGGTCTGCTTAATGGGTGGAGTGATAAGAGAACAATTCGATTTGCAGCAGCATTGTCTGCTCTAGTCTGTAATTCTTTCCCAGGTGTTTTGGAAGCACCAACTTTAAAAGAGGTTGAGGAGTTAATTAATATGGAGAATTAAGGCAAAGAAATATAAAAAAGGAGTTTATTATATGAGTAATTATAAGTTTCTTGCAAAAGATTATGAAGCTCTTAATCCCAAAGAGGTAATTTTTAAACAGGATAATTTCTTTAAAGATATAATTGATAGATACTCAATTAAAACCTGTCTAGATTGTTCCTGTGGTACAGGTTGGCATTTGTCTATGCTGGATGAACTGGGACTTAAATGTTATGGTTCTGATTTATCACCAGAGATGCTTCAATAGCAAGAGAAAATACAAATGGGAAAAGTATTGTTTTTAAAGAAGGAGAATACAGGTCTTTAGAAAGATTATGGGATATTAAGTTTGATATGATAATATGTATGTCCAACAGTATAAGACATATGTTGGGAGAAGATGAAGTTATAAAAGCTTTAAATTCAATGTATGAAAGGCTAAATGATGGAGGTATATTGATTATAGATAATGGCTTATCAGATAAATTAATAAATGATAAACCAAAAGTTCTTCCAGGAAGAATTAATAAAAATCAAGTGTTTTATTTTGTTTTAGAATATCCAAATGAAGAAGAGATAGTATTTAATATTTTAAATGTTCAAAAGACAAAAGATTCATTTAAGCATAGTTTTGAAATAATGCGATTAAATTCAATGAAAAAGAAAGAATATGAAGAATGTTTTTCAAAAACTAAATTTAGTAAAGTAGAATACTTTGGTGATTTTTCTTTTACACCATTTTCACTAGAGGAAAGTAGAAGAATGATTGCAGTAGCTGAAAAATAAATTTTAAGAAATCTGTTTATATAATTGATATTATGTAGTTGAGTCTTATTATATAGGAGTTATGAATCCCTAAGAGTATGATAAAAGTTTGTTATTTCTAATAGGGTATAGTATAAAAATTAGAATTATATGGAGGGGTTAAGATGAAAAAAATAAAGTATGATAATTATTATTGGCAGAATGATTTAGTTAGGTTGAGAGCAATGAAGCCTGAAGATTGGGAAGAACATTACTACAATCTTTTCGATAGTAAAGCTAGACGTTTACTACAATATGAATTAGAATTGCCTCCTACTGTTGAAGGAGCTAAAGCAATGACTGAAAAATTTGCAAATTTTGATCCAGAATCAGGAAGGTTGATGTTTACAATAAAATCTTTGGATGGTGAAGTAGTAGGTGCTCTAAATATTTCTGGAATTAATGAGAAGAACGGTACCTTTGGAATAGGAATACAGGTAGATAGAGACCATCGAGGTCAAGGTTATGGTACAGCAGCGATGAAATTATTACTAAACTATGCTTTTAATGAACGAAGGTTAAATAAATTTAATGTATCAGTTCTTGAAGGAAATATTGCTTCAGCAACAATGATGAAAAAACTTGGTTGCGTTCAAGAAGGTGTTAGAAGAAAGAATATATTTACTGATGGGGAATATAAGGATGAAATTTTATTTGGTTTGACAAGGGATGAATTTAATGAAAATAACTAAGGAATATAAAGGAGAAGATTTTTAACTTTTCCTAGATTGATAGCTTATAAGAAATCAATATCAATTAAAGAACTAACTAGAAAATAATTGATAAACATGAATTCAATTTATTTTAAGCAACTATATTTGAAATTAAAAACTATTGCTGGAAAGGAGGGGGAATTTAATTAAAGCTAATAGCTATATATAATACAAATTATTAAAATAACTAAAGGAGTGGATATTGATGTTATTAGTAGCTAAGAAAAAGATTTTATTTACTAGTTTGATTTTATCACTTGTATTTGTTTTAACAGGTTGTTTTGGTTCAGGGGGTAATGGAGACAATGATGTTTGGAAAAGTTATTCTAATGCTCATTATGGTATTAAATACCCAGAAGGATGGAAAAAATCATCTGAAATGATTGAAGAAGGTGAAATAGATATTTATTTTGCTGCTGGAAGTTTATTTCCTGATTTTAATCCTTCTGATTTTAAACCTTATCTTATAATAGATGAAACTTCATATTCTGAACCATTTACTAATGAAAATTTAGATGGATTAAGAAATTATATACTTTCTCTTTATTCCGATGCAGTAGAGGTTGAAAGTGAACAAATTAATTTTAATGGACAGTATGCATATGAATTTATTTTATCTGGTCCTATAGATCCTTATTTAGAAGAAAACAGTAGTTTTAATTCAAAAGTTAAAATTATTTCATTTGCAGAGGGAAATTGTCGGTATGAGTTAATTTATTATGCTATGCCAGATAATTATGATAGTTATTTAGGAATAGCAAATGAAATGATTAATTCAATTGAAATCTTTTAATTGATAATAAGGAATAACTGTAAAAGGTTATTCCCTGTTTATATAAAATACCCCAAAGTATTAGTTTATTATTAGCATTAAATCATAGAACCAAATATGAAAGTTACATGATATTATTGAACAGCCTTGGCACCAAAAAGTTTTTAGGATATATGATTATGATAAGCATATAGTTGAAATTGGTGAAAGTATGGAAGCAGTCGTGATTAGATACCATAAATAAGGAAATACAGTAGAAGAGATTATTAAGAAATTTTCTATGCCTAAAGAGTTTATAATAGATGTGATTGAACAAATTTAAGAATATTTTTAAGAAAGAATAATTAGGTTAGACCTCATTATAACCCTACCCTATTCTTATAGATTTGTGAATCTAAAATGAATTTTATCCAATATAGTATCTAGAACATATAACTTTTGTCTATAACTTAATATAATTATAAAACTTTTATAGAAATATTAATACTGGAAAATTTCAGTCTAAGTTCACGAGACTATAGTAATAGTGAATTAGAAAATGAAATTATAACTATCTTCAAAGAAAGCAGAAATAATTATGGAACAAGAAAAATAAAAGATAGATTAGCTAAGAAAGGATATTAAGTATCCAGAAGAAAAATAAGACAAATCATAAAAAATATGGCATAGTTTCTAATTATACTGTTAAGGAATATAAAGTTCATACTATCATAGGTTAATGTATAATCTATAGAGGGAGGTTGTCTATTTGAATACTATACAAAAATGTGGAGTGAATTATAATACTAATTTATTTAATAATAAATCAATAGATAAAGCAACTAACAACAGAAGAAAAAAATCTTCTGAAATACACGTAAGTACAGAGACATTTGTAAAATTAGCGCATAAATTGGGATATACTGATTATAGCGTTTCTACAGGTAAGCCAATATCTAATGCTACAGCATTTTCAGATGCTGCTTTATTTCGGGCAGATAGAAGAAAAAAATTTAATAATAGGTTTGATGATATTCTTGAAAAAATAATTTTAATTTATCATCTGATGAAAATATAAAGTTAACTGTTGATAAAGATTATAATGTAACAGTTAAGGGGATAGATAATCAAGAAAGAAAAGATTTATTAGAAGATATTTTAAATAATGAACAAGGATTTGGTTCAGAACTACTATTTCAAATTCATGGGGTAGACTCTTTTAATGGTACAGTTGACCATGATATATTTGACAAATGGCATATATATGATTTTTTAAAAAAAGCAGGACAGGGTATGGATGATTTAACAGTAGAAGACGGAAAACTTATAGGAGTAAATCCAAAGAGTAAATTGCAAAAAATAATTTCTGCTGGTAAATCACATCCGTTTTATGGTATGGTAGAAAAAACAAAACGTGTTTTAGAAAAAGGAATAGATGGTATACCAGATATGAAGAAAAGTATAGAATTTTATAATGGTTCATTTGTTGACATAAATGTTAAATATGGCTTTGGTACTAACCAGATAGATAGTTGGTTTGATGACTGTGTTCCAGACTGTGCTTCAGAATATAAATTAATTGATGTACATGGGTAAATCTAATTTTAATTTAGAAACTAATTGAATCTAGGTTAAAGGTTTTATAGCATAAGAGATTTATTTTTGCTAGTATGAGCTAAATTGATTTTACAAAAGAAAAAGATATTGTCTAACATGGTAAGGAGGAATTTTTAGCTACTAAAATTATTGACAAGCCAAGTTTATAATAGGTGTTATTAAACAAACTTAAAAATATTTTTAAGGGAGATTGGCACTGTGAAAGAAAAATTGAAGAAAATTTCATCAGGAATCGCAATTTTAATAGTAGTTTTTTAGTGTTCAATTTCATTTATATAGAAACCGATAAAGATTTCATATTAGCAATTATGAAGTTAATTTTAAACCTAAAAAATAAAAAAATTTAGTTCAATAATGAACTTTGTGACTAATAATAGTAATATATTAAATTAGCTACGGGTTTTAACCCGTAGGCTCCGTAAAAATTGTGATATTACCATAAATTTTATAAATTTCCACAGGTTGAAACCTGTGGTTATAAACTACAAACTTATCTGTAATTTTAGAAAAGGTATTTTCACAAAAATCGTGGAAGAACCAAAAATTTTAACCACGAATCTCACTAATCATCACGAATTAAAATCTAACGACTGATAGCTGTCAGTTGTCGGCTGTCAGCCAAAAAGTATTTATTGTTCGTGTTAATTAGTGACTAAAGGAATTTGAATTCATATATATATTAAAGTTATTGAAAGAAGAATAAAGGATGACTATAATCATATATTAACTTCTTATAAAGGAGGAG